>JBKGUS010000001.1:0-32566 GCA_046462295.1 Thermoleophilaceae bacterium
CCGGCCGGGCGCTTCACGGTCGGCCGGCAGGCTCAGCGCTCGGGCGGCCCGCTCCTGCTCGGCCCGGACCTGGAGCAGCCACACGACGTCGGCGGTGGGCAGGAACGGATCGCCCACCGCCGCGCCGTCGTCGACTCCCACCGCGGCCCAGAGCTTGCCGTCCACCTCGGCGAGCAGCGTCTCGCCGACGGGCGCGGGCCGCCCGTCCAGCTCGGCCAGCTGCTCGACGGCGGCTCGGTCTCTGCCCGTCGAGTGCCTGATGACGATCGGCTCGCTCACAACGTTCCTCCTGGTTGAAGACTCGTAACCATCATTCCTAGTTAGACGGCATCGTAACACCAGCTATCATCTTTTGCTAGTTATGCCTCCCGGAGAGTCCGCTCCCGAGAAGACGGCCCCCGCGCCGCTGCGGCTCGTGCAGCGCTTCGTGAACAGCATCGACCTCGAGAACGGCCAGGACGAGCTGACGAGCCCCGAGGCGCTACGCGACTGGCTGGCCGAGCGCGACCTGATGGACCCCGGCGAGCGCGTGACGGGGGCCGACCTGAAGCGGGCGGTCGAGGTGCGGGAGGGACTGCGCGCGCTGCTGCTCGCCAACGCGGGGCTCCCGCTCGCCGCCGAGCGGGTGGAGCGCCTGGACGCCGCGGTCGGGCGAGCCGGGATGCGGATGCGCTTCCGCGGCGGCGCCGAGCCGAAGCTCGAACCCGAGACGACTGGTGTGAACGGCGCTCTCGCGCGGCTGATGGCGATCGTGGCGGCGGCCGTGGAGCAGGGCACCTGGTCGCGCCTCAAGGCCTGCCACCGCGACCCCTGCTTCTGGGCCTTCTACGACCACTCGAAGAACCGCTCCGGCCGCTGGTGCCGGATGGAGGACTGCGGGAACATCGAGAAGGCGCGGGCCTTCCGGGAGCGGCGCCGCGCCGCGCCGGCGTAGCGAGCTACTCGACCGTGTGGACCTTGAACAGGTTCGTGCCGCCCGCGCGTCCCGCTGGGAGCCCGGCCGTGATGCCGATCTTGTCGCCCGGAGCGGCCATCCCCGCGCGGCAGGCGGCGTCGGCGCAGGCGTCGATCAGATCGAGTGTGTCGAGCGGCTCGTCGTTCAGCTGCGGGTGCACGCCCCACAGGAGGCGGCAGCGGCGCACGACCTCGTGGCGCGGCGACAGCGCCAGCACCGGCGCGCGCGGCCGGTAGGCGGAGATCAGGCGCGCCGTCGTGCCGGTGTTCGTCGGGCACACGATGCACTTCAGCCCAAGCTGGTACACGGCGCCCACGGCCCCGAACGAGATCGCGTGGTACTGGTTGTT
Source organism: Thermoleophilaceae bacterium (assembly GCA_046462295.1). GTDB lineage: Bacteria > Actinomycetota > Thermoleophilia > Solirubrobacterales > Thermoleophilaceae > JACVRW01. The sequence continues at coordinate 1,305 of JBKGUS010000001.1, forward strand.
CGCCTGCGGCCCGCGCTCTGCCAGCCAGCGCCCGTAGGGCAGCTCGCGCTCGGTGGTCGTCGCGATCGACGCCATCATCTCCACGGCCAGCGCCGGGTGCTTGCCCACCGCGGTCTCCTGGGAGAGCATCACCGCGTCGGTGCCGTCGAAGATCGCGTTCGCCACGTCGGCCACCTCGGCGCGCGTGGGCCGGGTCGAGTGCACCATCGACTCGAGCATCTGCGTCGCGGTGATCGTCGGCTTGGCGCGCCGCCCGGCCAGCGCCAGGAGCCGCTTCTGCACCAACGGCACCTCCTCGATCGGCAGCTCGATGCCGAGGTCGCCGCGAGCGATCATGATCCCGTCGGCGGCGTCGACGATCTCGTCGCCGTTCGCCGCCGCCTGCGGCTTCTCGACCTTGGCGATCAGCGGGACGTCGACGCCTCGCTCGCTCAGGTGCTCGCGCACGGGGTCGAGGTCCTCGCGGCGGCGGACGAAGGAGAGCGCGAAGTAGTCGAGGCCCATCTCGAGCCCCGCGTCGATCAGTGCGATGTCCTCGGCGCTCACCGCCGGCAGCGACACCGTGACGTTCGGCAGGTTGAGGCCCTGGCGCGACGCCACGCTCCCGCCCACCTCGACCTTGGTCACGACGTCGGAGTCGACCGACTCCTCCACGCGCAGCCGCACGGCACCGTCCGCGAGGTAGCAGACGTCGCCCGCCTCGACCAGCTCGCTGAAGCCGGGCCATGCGACCGGCAGCCGGTGCTCGGTTCCCTCCACCTCGTCGGCTGTCAGCACGACGCGCGCGTCGCGCCTCAGCTCGGTCACGCCGTCCTTCACCGGACCGATGCGGAGCTTCGGTCCCGGCAGGTCGCCGAGGATGGCCACCTCCCGGTCCATGCCCTCGGCGATCGACCGGAGGCGGACCGCGGTGTCGGCGTGCTGCTCGGATGTGCCGTGGGCGAAGTTGAGCCGCGCCACGTCCATGCCGGCGGCGACCATGGCCCTCAGCACGTCGGAGTCGAGGGAGGCCGGGCCGATGGTCGCGACGATCTTCGTGGAGCGCATTGCCGCCTGGAACATAGTGCAACGGCCGCGCACGAAAAGCCCGCTCTTAGCGAACGGGTGGCCTGGTGTCCGGTTGACGCTCGCGCGCCGGGAGGCTTTCATGAGCCCCGGCCTTAGACGGCGAGGTCCGGTGCGAGAGAGGAGTGGCGCTGGCGGCGGGTCGGGTCCCCGACCGCCGGCACTGGCCCCGCTCGTGTGCTGACCCGCCGTGTCCCGAGGCCAACCGGGGAACTGCATCCGTATCAACGCACTCAAAGTGCGGGGAGGTCTGATGGGCAACTCTGCCGTGGTCGGCGCAGGTCAAGAGCAGCACCTGCGGGCGCTGGAGTACGCGAACCGTGTACGACTGGCCCGGGCTCGGATGAAGCGCATGATCGGCGCCGGAGAGCTGTCTGCAGCGGAAGTGGTCCTGAGCTGCCCCTGGCAGGCCCACAGCATGTCGATCAGCGACCTGCTGATGAGCCAGAAGCGCTGGGGACGGACTCGCTGCAGGCGCTTGCTCGTCTCCCTGGGCGTGCCGGAGAACAAGCAGGTGGGGACGCTCACGGAGCGCCAGCGCCTCGCGCTGGCGGCGGTGCTGACCGCCAAGAACCACCGGCCGGACACCGAAGACGACGCGCACGCCGGACCGGCGCGCGTGCCCCAGCCCCCGCTGGCGGCGCGCGAGCGCGCGCTCACGGCTGCCTGACCGGAAGATCGAGCGAAGGCGGCCGGGAGGAGGCCCGGCCGCCGCGCTCACTCCTCAGCCCACGGGGCGGCGGCCCAGCTCCTCCAGCGGCTCGTCGGCCGTCACCCCGGGGCCCGCGGTCGCCAGCTCCACGATGTGACCGTCCGGGTCGCGCATGTACAGCGACTTGAAGTACTTGCGGTCCATGACGTCGGTGCAGGGGATGCCGCGCGAGCGGAGGTAGCCGTGCCAGGCGTGGAGCTCCTCCTCCGACTCGACCGTCAGCGCGAAGTGGTGGGTCGAGCCGCGACCGACCGACCCCTCTTCGAGCTCGGGGTACTCGAGGCAGGTCACCATCGTGCCCGGCCTGCCCTCCTCGTCGCCGAAGAACAGGTGCCGGGCGCCGCGGTCGTCCTCGTTGACGGTCTGCTTGACGAGCCGCATGCCGAGCAGGTTGCGGTAGAAGTCGACGGACCGCTCCACGTCCTGGCAGATCACGGTCACGTGGTGGAGGCCCGCGATCCGCAGGCGCCGCTCCTCGTTCATCTGAAGCCGAGCCCTCCCGAGCGGCGCTTGAACAGCTCCCGCATGGCGTAGAAGGTGCCGCCGAACACCGTCACGGCGACGATCAGGAGCACCCACAGCTCCACCGGCCCGAGCCCGATCACGACCACTGTCACGGCGACGAAGGCGGCTACGCCGGCCAGCAGCGAGGAGTGCGAGCGGTAGCCCCCGAGGTGCTCCCGCAGCGCCAGCTCGCCACCGCCGAGCGAGGCGAGGACGAGACCCGCGGCAACGCGCTCGTTGCCCTGGTCGCCGCCGCTGAAGAGGCCCCAGAAGATCACGACGATGCCGGCAAGGATGATCAGCTCGGAGAGCGGGAAGCTGCCCCATGGGGCCGTCGGACGCTGCGACCGCGGGCGGCGCGCGGCCGGCGGTGTGCGCCGCACGGCGTCGCGCTCGGCGCGCGTGGTCTCGCCACGCTTGCGACTCCTTCTTCCCATGTCAGGTGGCTAAGGGACAGCCCGAGCTGATGACCACCCGCCACCAGCCCATCAGCATCCCGATGAAGCTCCAGCGCGGCCGCACGTGCCAGTGCCTGCAGCCGCGCTCGCCGATGTCCTCGTTCGAGACCCGGCGCCACTTGTGGCTCTCCGGGTTGAGCATCATCTCCTCGATCAGCCGGCGGTGCTGCTCCTCGGAGTAGGTGCGGTCCGAGAGCGTGCGGCGGACGTGCTGGACGCGGGCGGCCAGCTCGTCCCGGAGGTCCTCCAGCTCGCCGAGCGAGAGCAGCCGGGGCCCGCCGCGGCCCGCCACCCCGAACTCGAAGCCCTTGCGCGGCCACATCGAGCAGAACAGCTGCGAGAGGTCCTCCTCGAGGCGCGCGATCTGGTCGAGCAGCGTGCGGCGAGCGGCTCGCTCGTCGGGAAGCGTCCGCTCTGGGATTCGATCCGCGCGCAGCCGGCCGAGCCGGCTGCTTGCGGCCAAGCGTGGCTCCTGAAGCACGCCTACAGCGTACCGGGATCCGCGCGCAGCGGGCCGAGCCCGCTGCTTGCGGCCAGGCGCGGATCAGTCCGGGCCCACCAACACCTCGGCGGTCGTCCAGAGGGCCTCCTCCACCGCGATCGGCGGCACGCCCTTCACGCGCAGCGAGGCCAGCGTCATGCGCTCGGTCTCGGGCGTCACGCCGGCCGCGTGGGACACCTCGCCGAGCACGAGCGCCACCGGCCGCGCGTCGTCGGCCATCACGATCTGGCGGTCCGAGAGGAGGCATACGCCGGCCAGCCGCTCGGCGGGGCGCGAGAGGCGGAGCCCGAGCTCGCCCTCCACCTTGTCGGCGTCGAGCGCGATCACCGGCACACCCGTCTCGGCGATGGCGATCGTGAGCGCGTCGTCCACGAGGTTCCGGCTCCGAAAGCCGCCGTGACGCAGGCGCTCGAGCGCGATCGCCTCGACGGGCGTGCGGTCGGTGTCCGGGTCGATCCCCACCTGCCGCGCGAACACGCGGTAGGCCCAGGGCACGGCGTCCTGGCGCATGTGGATCACGTGGCCGCCGGTGTAGCGGTTGGCGAGCTGCCGCAGCCGCTCCTTCACCTCGAGCGGCGAGCGCCCGGGCCGCGCCTCGAGCGGCGCGTGGACCAGGCCGAGCTGCGGGAACTCCTCCGCCAGCTCGGGCTCGACCCAGCCCTCGGCGAGCTGGAGCTCCATCAGCCCGCCAGGCGCTCCGCGCGGCGCCGCAGCTGGTCCTCGGTGAGGTTGCCGAGGCTCGTCTGGCGCACCCGCCCGTCGCGGGCGAAGACCGTGACCGGGCAGATGCCGATCCCGTACAGGTTGACCACCGAGCCGTCCTCGTCCACCGCCACCGGCTGGTCCCAGCCCCGCTGCCTGGCGAGGCCCTCGGTCTCCTCCCGCGTATCGCCGCTCACCACGGTCACGAAGTCCACCCCGGGCAGCTGCGGGCGCACGCGCTCCACGCGGTCGACCTGCGGCTCGCAGTCGGTGCCGCGCGTGACGACGAAGGTCAGCACGAGCGGCCGCGTCCGGTCGGGGCAGACCGTCACCACCTCCTCGCTCTCGAGCTCGCAGGCGGGGTTGTCGCCGGCGCCCTCGGGGCAGGGGCGCTCCTGACAGACGTTCGCGTCGCCGTCGAGGTTGCCGTCCGCAGCCGGAGCGGCGAATGCGGGGAGCTCCTGCCCAGCGTTGGGGCCCTGGACGGACTCGCCGGCGTTCGGCAGCGTCTGGGCGAACAGCAGCACGCCGAGGCCCATCAGCATCAGGATCCCGACGAGCCAGGCGTACTTGTTGCCGGGCCGCGGCACCTCGGGCGGCTTCACGGGCTCGGGGTGCGTCTCGTCGCGCCGGGCGAGCTTCTCGCCCGTGGTCAAATCGTCGAAGCGGTCCTCGCTCACGACGTGTCAGTCTGGGCGGGCCGTGGCCGCAGCCCGCGCAGTCGCGGCCGGGGCACCCGGAACGGCCCGTGCTCCTCAGCCCACATGAGCGCCGCCGGCAGCACGATCATCACGCCCAGCAGCGACACGGTCAGGTCCACCACCGTCACGATGCCGAAGTCGCGCAGCATGCGGATGTCCGAGGCGATCAGCGCGGCGAAGCCGGCGATGGCGGTGGCCCCCGAGGCGAGCACGGCGGCTCCCGTGGAGGCGTAGGTCAGCTCGATCGCCCGCGCCGGGCCGGCGCCGGCCTTGCGCTCCTGTAGGTAGCGCGCCGAGAGCAGGACGCTGAACTCGGTGGAGATCGCGATCACGAGCGCTCCGAGCGTGACCGACATCGGGTTCAGGTCGACCTCGAGCGAGCCCGGCAGCAGCCCAAGGATGAAGAGCACGCCGGCCGACCAGCCGGTGGCGAGCGCGATGGGGATCAGCGGCACGGCCGCCTCGCGCACCGACCGGCGCACGAGCAGCAGGACGAGCAGCACGCCGGCCAGGGCCGCCAGCAGAGTGAGCCCGCGGCGCCAGGGCGAGGCGAGCGCCCCGTTCGCCTCGGCCGCGAGCACGGGCAGGCCCACCACGCTCGCCTCCACGCCCTCGGGCGGGTCGAGCCGCTCCCTGATGTCCTTCACCACCTCCTGCTGGCGGTCGAGCGGCATCAGGCGGATGCCGAAGGCGAGGTTGGCCGTCTTGCGGTCCGGCGTGACGACGCCCTGCGAGAAGTAGGGCGGCACGGCGTCGAGCAGCTCGCGGATCTGGCCCTGCTGCGTGCCCGAGGTGCTGAACAGGTCGGGCAGTGAGAGGGCTGGGCAGAGCTCGGGCGGGTTCCGCTCCTGCGTGCAGCGCTTGCCGGGCCGGTAGCCGTGCTCGCGCAGGACGCCGGCCTGGAAGCGGGTCATCCAGGCGATCACCTTCTGGTCGGTGATGTCTTCGGCGCGGACGGTCACGTCGATCTCGCCCGACACGCCGGTCTCCTCCTGGAGCACGTTCACGTCGCGCAGCTCCTGCAGGTCCTGCGGCACGAGCTCGCGCACGTCCGAGACGACCTCGCTCTGGGTGTCGAGCGCGAGCCCGACCACCGCCACGGCGAGGCCGATCGCGAGCACCCGCCGCGGGCGCGTGAGGGCGACGCCGAGCGAGCGCCAGGCGTGGCCGGCGAGCCACTCCTGCGCCCGCGCCACATGCGTATACGCGAGGAGCCGCGAGGGGGCAGGCTCGCGCGGGCCTCCGCCGAAGCGCGCCAGGGCGGCGAAGCCCGCGCACATCGAGCACACGAGAGCCAGCCCGATGCCGACGACGAGCAGTGCGCCGAAGCCGCGCACCATCGGCACCGGCGAGAGCAGCAGGACCAGGAACCCGACCGCGGTGGCTATCCCCGCGCTGAGGATCGTGGGGCCGCCCGCCGCCGCGGCGGCGGTGGCGGCATCGCTCCCCTCCCGGCCGCGGGCCGCCTCCTCGTCGAAGCGGGCCTGGAACTGGATCGCGTAGTCCACGGCCAGGCCGATCAGCACCGGCAGCACGGCGATCGAGGCCATGGTGAGGTCGCCCCCGGCCACGTAGAGCGCGCCGAAGGTCATGGCGGCTGCAGCGAGCGCGAGCAGGAGCGGGAGCAGCCGCAGGCGGCTCCGGAACACCAGCGCGAGCGTGGCGGCCATGAGCAGTACAGCCGCGCCGAGCAGCACGAAGATCGCGTCCTGCACGGCCTCGGCCAGGCCCTCGCTCACCACCGGCACGCCGGTCACGATGTACTCGCCCCCGCGCCGCGGCTGGAATATCGGCTCCTCGGTCGCAGTCCGGATCAGCTCGATCGCCCGGCGCCGCTCGGCCTCGCTCAGGTCCGGCCGCAGCCGGATCGTCACCATCGCGGCGTTGCGCGAGGGGAACAGGTAGGCGAAGCGCGACTTCGGCGTGTCGGTGGTGGTGCCGAACACGAGGCGCGCGACAAAGGCCGGGTCGTCGATTCGCGGAATGCCGCTGAGCCCGTAGCGCAGGCCGTCCGCGATCATCTGCTGCACGAGCTGCGCGGACACGGCGTCGAAGGCTGCCCGCGCCAGGCGCCGCTGCTCGGCCGGCGGGTCGCCGCGCCGCCTCGAGAGCCGCCGGGCGGCCTCGGCGGCCTTCTGAGCCCGGCGCTGGTTCGCCTGCGTACGGCGGCCGATCTCGCCGACGATCTCGTTGACCGATGTGTTGATGAACGTGGCGGGGCCGAACACGACCTTGGCGGGTCGCAGCTCGGCGATCTCGCCGCAGACCGCCGGCAGCCCGCGCTTGGGATCGCGGCGGTGCCGGGCGAGCTCGCGGCGGAGGTCGTCGGGCGGGATGTTCCCGCCGAGGCACCCCTCCAGGCTCAGCAGGCGGCCGAGATCGTCGGTCAGGACCGTGTTCGCGAGCTTGCCGCGCACCAGCACGAGCACGGCCTCGTCGCCGAAGTCCTGCTTGAAGCGCTCGGTCGCCTGGAAGCTGTCCGAGCCGCGGTCCACGAGCGTCTCCGTGGCCGCGCTCGGCTCGAGCCGCAGCGCAAGCGCGGCACCCCCGAGCGCAAGCAGCGCGGTGATGGTGAGCACGATCAGCGGGCGGCGCGTGACCACGCCCACGATTCGTGCGAAGGCGTCCCTCCTCACCGAAGTCAGGTTATAAGGGGTTGGACCCGCAAATAGGCAGCAAATGCCCGATGTAAGGGGCGGGCCTTAGCTCCATCCTCCAGAGTCATGGAAACGGGGAATCTCATGGTCGACGCACAGACGGCCTTCGCGCGCGAGCAGCGCCGCCGCCGCCGGGCGCGGGCGCTCGGCTGGCTGACGCGGCGTGGGAGCGGATGCCTCGCGTCGCTCGAGCAGGTCCTCGGCACCGGCGCGCCCACCCTGCGGCGTGCGACGGGCCTGCACGCGATCGCCCTCGACTCGATCGTGGGCACGGCGGAGCAGGCGAAGACGCGGACGTTCGACGGCGGCTTCCGCCCGGCGTCCTCGAGCCGCAGGCGCTGGGAGGGGCTGTGGATCGCCGGTCGCCGCGGAGCGGCGTTGCCGCCGATCTCCGTCTACCGGCTGGGCGACCGGCACTTCGTGCGCGACGGGCACCACCGCGTCTCGGTGGCGCGCTCGCTGGGTATGGCCGCCATCGACGCCGAGGTGACCGAGCTCGCTTGACGCCGCACCCCGAGCCAAGCTCAGGCTGCGGCGCTAGGGCAGCGGCTGCAGCGCCGGGTAGGCCCCTGAGCCGGCATCGGTCTGCGGCCCGAGCGGGGCCTGCGGGTCGCAGGGAGGCGCGGCGCCGCGGTTCTCCGGGCCGCCCCAGGTGAAGTAGCTGAGCGCCGTGATCAGGTTCGCCGGCAGCCAGGGGTCGCGCGGGGCCGGCTCGTCGGGGACCGGCCTGGTCGTGCAGAGGTGGGCGCTGAACACCTCGAGGTGCCCCTCCGTGCGCAGCTTGTCGTAGCCGCCGGGCGCGATGTACGGGTTCGCGCGATTGGTCGAGATCCGGCCCGGATAGCCGGCCATCATCTCGGGGTTGGTGGGGTTCTGGGTGCGCAGGTAGTGGAGCTGGGTCGAGGTGGACTGCGCCGAGCCGACCGCCTGCGTGACGGCGGAGTCGTTCGCGAAGAAGCCCGCGATCTCGCGTCGGTAGAGGCCCAGGTAGTCGACGATCGGCGTCAGCTGGCTCAGGAACGGGTCGAGGCGCCGGAGCAGCGGCCGGGTGTTTTCGAGCACCTGCTCGGTGGCCGGCAGCCCGCGGCGCGAGACGCGCACGAGCGGGTCGAGGTCGCGGAAGAAGCCGCGCAGGTCCGGCCCCAGCGCGGCGAGGTCCACGAGCGTCGGGGACAGCTCGCGCGCCGCGGGACGCAGCTGGTCGATCAGCGGATCGGTGTCGCGCGCGAACTGCGTGACGCGCTCCGTGGTCACGCGGCTCTCGCGCAGGAAGGTCGGCAGCACGCGGAAGGTGTCGGCCAGCTCGGCGTCGCGGCGGGCGGTGGCTGCCCAGAAGCGGTTCGACTGGACGATCAGCTCGCGCAGCTGGCCGTCGCGCTCCGTCAGCGCCCTGAACACGTCGCCCACCCCGCGCACCAGCCGCCTGGTGTCCGCGCTCTGGCTGTTCAGCACGTCGAGCACGTCGCCGGTCTCCTCGGCGAACGGGGTGAGGAGGGCGAGCGAGTCGTTGATGGACTGGCCGCCCTCGCGGACGGCGCGTCCTTGCTGATCGAGCCAGATCGAGAAGCGCCGGCGCGTCTCGGGGTCGAAGGTGCGCAGGATCTCGTCTAGCTCCACGGTCTCGGAGACGTTCCCCTGGGGCAGGTCGCCGCCGTCCGGCACCGCGCCGCCAGCTCCGGGCGAGCCCGGGGTGAGCTCCACGTAGGTCTCGCCCAAGAGCGTCTTCTGGCGCAGGATCGCCCGCGTGTCGCTCGGGATCGGGGCGAAGCGCGAGTCGAGCTCCAGCACCGTCGCGGTGAGCCCGGTCTCCTCGTTCGGCTCGACCTTCCTCACCTTGCCGACCTTGACGCCGGAGATGCGGACCTCCGCCTCCTTGGCGAGCTGCGTGGCCTCCGGGAACGACACGTTTACGCGGTAGCCCTCCGGACGCAGCGGCACCGAGCCGCCGAACGAGAGCCAGAGGAACAGCAGGATCCCGAAGCAGGACAGCGCGAAGACGACCATGGTCAGGATGCGGCCGACGCTCGGCGCCTGCTTGATCACGGCGTCGTCCCTCCCCCGATCGGAGGCGGCTCGGCGTCGTTCAGGGTGCCCGGCTGGTTGTTCGGGCAGACCCGGGTCTCGTCCGGGAAGTTCGCGAGGCGCGCGAGCATGCCGAGCTGGGCGTTGCCGAGCACGATCGCCCGGAGCAGGTCGTAGTCGTTGCAGGTGAGCAGCACGACGCCGCGGATCATCGGCCCGTCCGCGTCCTGCGTGTTCGACAGCAGCGCGCCCGCGTGGGCTGCCCAGCCACTCCAGAAGAGGAACGAGTCACCGCGTCCGGGCGGGTCGTAGGCGAGCGTGTTGAAGAACGCGTTCAGCACCTTGAAGCTGCGCGTCAGGCGCGGCGAGACGGGCGCCAGGTCCTCCGTGGCGTTCCGCAGGTCGCGCACGGTCGGCTGCACGTCGCGGGCGAACGGGCGCACCTGGTCGCGGATGATCGGCGTCGTCTCACGCAGGAACGGGCGCTGGCGGCGCAGCGACGGCGCCAGCTCTCGCGCGAACGGCCGCAGGCCCTCGAGCGCGGGACCGAGCTCGGCTGCTAGCGCGTCCACGTCGCGCAGGGTCGTGGCGGTCTGCGACAGGGCGCCCGGGAAGAGCTGGAGCGCCTGGCGCAGGGCGGCCTCCTCGTCGGCGAAGGCGGAGAAGTTGGCGTTGGCCGAGTCGACCAGCTCGGCGAGCTGCTCGTCCCGGCTCGCCAGCTCGATCGAGATCTGCTGGAACGAGTGGATCGCGCGCTTGATGTTGCGCCGCCGCTTCGCCAGCGCCTGGGTGAGGCGCTTGCCGTCGCGCGCGGTCACCTCGAAGCGCTTGAAGGTCTCGCGCAGGTCCGCGGGCGCGCCCTGCCCGTCCTCGCCGCCCGCGTCGTCGCGCAGGGCGGTCCCGGCGTCGTGCAGGAGGATGCGCAGGTAGTCGCGCGTGTCGCCGTCGAGCGTGGAAAGGATCTCGTCCGAGTTCACGTCGGGGAGCGAGTTGGCCACCCGCACCCGGCCGCCCTCCTCGAGCTCGCCGGCCGCCGGCGTGCCGGGGTCGAGCGCGAGGATCATGTCCTTCAGGCCGGTCTTGGGCCGCAGCAGGATCGTTGCGTCGCGGTAGATCGGCTCGTACTCGTCCTTGATCTGCATGTTGACGACGGCCCGGCCGTCCTCCAGCCGCACCTCGCCGACCTCGCCGACCTTGACGCCGGCGACGTTCACGGTCTGGCCCTGGCCCGGCACGACCGCCTGCGCGGTGGGCAACTCGGCCTCGACCTCGTAGAAGTCGGTCCCGATGACCGGCACCCAGGCGGGCAGGTAGAAGCGCTGGTTCGACAGGATGTAGCCGGCGATCCCCATCGACCCGACGAACAGGCACAGGATCGCCACGAACACGCCCGCCTGCTTCTTGATCTGGCGCTTCACGGTCCCGGTCCTATCTCGGCGGCGTTCAGGTCGGGCGGCCCCTGGCGGTGGCACGGGGCCTCCGGCCGGTAGGGCGGCTTGGGACCGCGGGCGGGACGGGTGCCGAGCGGCGGCGCGGTGGCGTTGCCGAAGCGAGGCCCAAGCGTCCCGACCGAGCCCGTCTGGATCTCGTAGGCCCCGCCGCCGGGCTGGAAGCGCGTGTAGACGCCGTTGCCGGTGAAGTTCTGCCCGGCGCCCACCAAGCCCACCAGCGCCTGCAGGAACTCCTGGTAGTTCTTGACGCCGGTGGTGAGTGGGCCGTCCTCGATGATCGTGTCGCCGCTCGGGAGCACGGTGTTGAGCTGGCAGCGGTTGAAGAGGTCGAAGACCGGCAGGAGCTGCACCTGCCCGTCGACGAACTGGGCGAAGTCGTCCACCGCCGGCTGCAGGTCGTTCACGAGCCCCTGCAGCTCGTTCGGCCCGAGCAGGGCAAAGGTCTGGCGCACCCACGGGAAGCCCGCCTCGAGCGTGGCCGGCGTCTCGCGGACGCCGGGGATCATCTCGAGCGCCCAGGCGCGCGTGGACGGGAACGCGCGGTTCAGGTTGTCGAGCGCCGGCCCAGCCGCCTCGAGCACCTCGGGCAGCTGCCGCACGGTCTCGCCGAGGTTCGCCTCCTCGGCCGCGAGCGCCGCCGTCGTCACGTTCCAGTTCGTCAGCAGGTCCTTCAGCTGGCTCTCGCGGCTCGAGAGCGCCTGCATGACCCGCTGCTGCCCGCCGATCAGCTTGGACAGGTCGTGGAGCTCCGTGCCCAGCGTGGCCTCGTTCACGATCGCCGCGCCGCGCAGGGCGTCGGCCGAGTAGTCGAGCGCGTCGTTCAGCCCCTCGGCGCCCGTCTCGCCCTGGGCGTCCGGATCCTGGTCGTCGTCCTCGCCCGGCGCGGGCTTGCCGTTCAGCGCCTCGCCGTAGCCGACCAGCAGGTCCTGGAGGTCCTTGCGCGTGTCCGCCTGGAGCGCCCCGAGCACCTGGTCGATCTGGACCGGCGCGGATGTTCGCGACGCGGGAACCGTGTCCCCGTCCTCGAGGCGGCCGGCCGACGGCGTGCCCGGTTTCACGTCGAGGAACAGGTTGCCCTCGAGGAAGATCCGCTCGCGGGCGATCACCTCGGCGTCCTCGTGGAGCGGCAGCGCCTCCTCCTCGAGCTTCATCGTCACCTTCACGCCCGCCGAGTCCCCGCCCATCGACTCGACCTTCGAGACCTTCCCCACGTCCACGCCCGCGATGCGGACCGCCGTGCCCTCCGCCACCGGCGGCGCGTTCTCGAACACGGCGTTCAGCTCGTACGGGCGCGTGAACGGGATGTCCTTGGTGAAGCCGAGGTAGGCGCCGATGACGATCACGAGCAGCGCGATCAGCCCCGCCTGGTAGGCCGTGAACCGGCCGCGGTGGCCGCCGCGCCTCACGGGCTCCCCTCCGCGCTGGCACTCGCGCGCGGCTGGTCCTGGGTCACGGTGCCCTGGTTGCCCGGCTGGTTCCCGATCACCGTCTGCCCGACGAGGTAGCGCTCGTTGCCCGCCTCGCACTCCTGCGTCTGCCCCGGCGCCGCCGTGTTCGGGTACGGGTTGGTGTGGAGGTGGTTCTCCTCGGACGGGCCGTCGGCCGGGGCCGAGGACGGCCCGCCCTCGTTGTTGCGTCCCTCGGGCGTCGGGATGATCACGAAGCGCTGCCAGGTGCCGTTGGCGTCGCCGTCCGACAGCACGCTGGCGGCGTTCCGGAAGAAGAGCGTCACGTAGTTGCAGGTGGTCTGCACGGGGGCGAGGAAGCGCAGCGTGGGCCGCAGCGAGGAGGACAGCCGGGTCAGCTGGTCGATCCCGAGCCGCACCTGCCGGTCCTCCGAGAACTCGGCGAGCGCGTCGAAGACGTTCGCCAGGTCGCGGTTCATCGGCGGCGTCTTCGGGAGTACCCGGGTGCCCGCCTCGAAGGCGTCGGCAAGCACCGGCGCCGATGCGGGCAGCGTGGCGATGCCCGGTCGGAGCTCACGGAAGAAGGCCGCGTTGTTGCGCAGGAAGGGACGCTGGAGCGGGAACTCGCGGATCGCGACCTCCTCGCTGGGCGGGCCCTCGGAGATCGTCTCCTGCAGGTACGGCCGCGCGATCTGTGCGAGCGCCGTGAAGGTGACGTCCAGGTTCACGAACAGGTCCGCCTGCAGCTCGGCGACCGGCGCCGCCTCGCCCGCGGCGTCCGCCAGCTCGGCGAAGAAGCTGTCGAGGCCCGTCTCCGGGTCGGCCAGGTTGGCGGCCACGGGCTCGAGGTCCTCGAGCAGCGGGCGCAGCGCGAAGATCGCGAGGTTCAGGTCCGTGCCGCGCCCGGCGAGCCCCGCGCCGTAGCCGTCCAGCGAGTTGCGCGCGCCGATGCGGGCCTTGTCGTCGAACATGTTGAAGAGGTCGTCGATCTCGACGACCTCGGGCTTCGCCTGCTCGATCGGGATGGTGGCCCCGGACTCGAGGCCCTGCTCGGAGCGGCCCGGCCTCAGCTCGACGTACTTGAGCCCGAGCGCCGAGCGGGGCCGCACCAGCAGCTCGGTGTTGGCGGGCAGCGGCTCGATCTCCTTGTCGAGTTTCATCGTGATCTGGGCGTAGGTGCTGCCGTCCTCGCGCTGCTGCGGCTCGATGCTCGAGATCTGGCCGACCCGGGCGCCGCCGATCCGGACCTCGAAGCCCCTGACCAGCTGGGCCCCGCTCGGCAGGTTCGCCTTCAGGTCGTAGGTGGGCACGAAGGGCAGGCCCGTGTTCGCGTTGTAGGAGAGGAAGACGGCGACGATCGCGACCAGGACGGTCACGGCGCCCACCAGCACGGGGCTGGCCGTCAGCGCGCCGGCGCTGCGGCGCGGCCTCATCCCTCACCCCCGAGCAGGTAGTCGAGCACGGGCTCCCCCCCGTCGAGCGCCGGGGACTGGCCCTTCTCGACGCGCTGGCGCAGCCGCTCGATCCCCGCGTCGCGCTGGCGCGTCTGGCTCGGGTCGGCCTCGCCGCCCAGGAGGCCCTCGAGCAGCGTGCCCTGCGCCGGCACGTTGCCGCCGTCGGCCGAGCGTTCGTCGAACTCGGCGTTCCGCGGCTGGGCCGACGCGCCCGCGACCGAGAACGGGTCGTAGAAGTTCGCGTTGCAGGCGCCGCCGAACTCCGTGAAGTAGGTGGAGCAGGTGTTGGTGACGAGGCCGGCGCGCAGGTAGTGGCCCACCGAGTCGAACCCGTTCGTGTTCAGCGCGAGGTAGTAGAGGAAGTCGTTGATGCGCTCGATGCCCTGCGTCTCCTGCAGGCTGGCGGTGAGCTCGTCGAGGCTCTGCGTGGCGGGCCCCGCCTCGCGCCCCAGCCGACCCAGGTCCTTGATCAGCGGTCGCGCGCGGATCAGCGCGGGGCGGCCGCGCTCGAGGGCGTCGCCGAGGCTCGGGAAGCTGTCCCGGCCTGCCTCCGAGAGCGTCCCGAGACCCTCGATCAGCCGGTCCATCTGGGGCGCGGCCGCCTCGAGGTCCGCCAGCAGCGGCGTGCCCTGGTCCGCCAGCGCCTCCAGGTCCGCCATCAGCGGGCGCAGCTCGCGCAGGAAGTCCGGCAGGCTGTTGATGCCGCGGCGGATGTCGGGACTCCGCTCCGCCGTGGCCTGGCCGGTCTCGTTGGCCACGGTGATCCAGTGCCCGAGCCGCTCCCGCTCGCGGGCGAGCGGGCCGAGCGCCTGGTCCGAGTCGCGCGCCAGGCGCGCCAGCGTGCGGTTCTGCTCGGCGAGGATGGCGAGCACCTTGTCGGTCTCGCGCAGCGCCGGGTTGGCGCGGTGGATGACCTCGTTCAGCTCCTCGCCGCGCCCGGCCAGGCCGGTGCCGAACTCGTTCAGCAGGATCCGGAAGCGCTCCCGGTAGGGCAGGCGCATGATGTTGTTGACGAGGTCGAGGTCGACCGGCGAGCTCGTGTTCTCCACAGGCAGCAGGCGCTCGCCCTCGCCCGGCCCCTCCTCGATCGTCGCGAGCGGCGCGGCGCCGGTGGAGCCGGGCTCGCACTCCACGAACTTCTCGCCGATCAGCGACTGCGGCCGGATCGTGCAGCTGGCGTCCGCCTTCCAGGGCGTGAAGTCCTCGTTGTCGATCCGGAGCGTGAGCGCGGCCTTCTGGTCCCCGGTCACGTCGAGCGACTCGATGGCGCCCACCGGCACGCCGGCCACCTTCACGTCCTCGCCCTCGACCAGGTTGGCGGCGTTGTCGAAGATGGCGCGAACGAAGTAGTGATCCTTCGTGTCGTCGTCGGTCGCCTCGCGCACGATCCCGATCACGATCCACGGCGCGATCGCCACGAACAGACAGATGTAGACGAGCCGCCTCACGGGCCGGGCGGGGTGGTCGACTGGTCGCAGCCGGCAACGGCGTGCGGCGAGGAGCCGTCGGGGCTGGGCTGCACGGTGCTGCCCGGGCAGCGGTTGCGAATGCCCTTCTGGAAAGCGTCGAGCTTCTGCGAGGGCTCGTTGGCGACGAGGGTGCCGTTGGCCGCGTCATAGTTGGCCGGGAGGAACATCGGGTGGACGCGGGCGTAATGGCCGTTCGCGTCATAGGAGGCAGCGAGCTGGCCGAAGTTGGCGAGCCACGAGGCCAGGTCGGGCGTGTAGCCGCGCACGTCCTCGAACACCGGCTGGGCGCGATCGAGCGTGCGCACGGCGCGCGGGAAGACTGTGGCGGTGAGCTCCGCGAGGCGCGGCTGCTTCGCCGTCAGCTCGATCAGGTCGTTGTTCCGGCCGGGCGAGCGGATCAGGGCGCGCAGGTCGGCGATCGTGGGCCGCGCGCGGCTGACCAACGGGCGCAGTTCCATAAGGAAGGGCGCCAGGTCGCGGGTGGCAGGCTTCGACTCGGCGACCAGCTTGTCGAGGTCGTCGAGCGTGGCGCGCAGGTTGACGAAGGTCGTGTTGGCGCGGCGCAGCGTGTCGGGCAGCAGCTCGAGCGCGCGGTCGAGTGAGGCCTGTTCGTCGGCGATCGCGCGGAACGTGGTGCCGGTGTTTCGCACCAGCGCGGCCAGGTCGTCCTGGCGCTCGGAGATCGCCGACACCGTCGTCGCGGTGTCTCTCACGAAGCGGCTGAGGATCTCCTCGTCGAGCGCCAGCTCGCGCGTCAGCTCGGTCGTGGTGAACAGGAAGGGCGGGAAGTACTTCGTGCTCTCCGCCGCCTCGGCGGCCTTGCCGTCGTACCAGGTGCCCGAGCCGCGGATGACGTTGCGGAGGCCCGCACGCGTGCGCTCGTCGAGGGTGTTGAAGAGGACGTCGATGTCGACCGGGGCGCTCGTGTGGTCGGCCGTGATCGTCCCGCCGTCGGGGATCTCGCGCCCGCCGTTCGGCCCGGGATGGATCGAGACGTAGCGGTTGGCGATGCCGGACAGCGAGGTGGCCCGGATGGTCGCGCGGGTGCCGCTGTGCAGGGGTGCCAGGTCGTCGTCGATCTCCATCGTCACGACCGCCTGCGCGCTCTGGTCCAGGTCGATGTCGGTGATGCGGCCGATCGGCTGGCCGCCGACGCGGACCTCGTTGCCGTTGACTAGCTGGCCGGCGTTCTCGAACAGGGCCTTGACCCGGTACGAGCCGCCGTCGCCGAACATCGCGAGCGCGGCCAGCGCCACGGCGACGACGAGCGCCGCGATCGCGATCACGCGGGCCAGCGTGGAGCCGCGCTCATCGCTGAGCGGCTCGCGCCGTGCGCCAAGCAGCGGGCTAGCCCGCTGCGCGGCGTCCGATGCACATCCTTCTCTCGTTTTTCTCGAGTCCAAGCGCGGTCCATCGACCGGCGCCTCCCGCGCGGGCCGTACTACCTGCCAACTACTCCATTCCGAGTGGCCCCTGCGCCTCCCCGGACAAGAACTGCCTCACGAACTGGTTGTCTGAGTTGAACAGCTCGCTGGCCGGCCCGGACTCCACGATCCTCCCCTTCCACAGGATCGCGATGTAGTCCGCCACGCGGCGCGCCGACATGATGTCGTGCGTGATCACGCAGTTCGCGCCGCCGTTCTCCTCGTGCACCTCCATGATCAGCTCGCACAGCAATGCTGTACGCACGGGATCGAGTCCGGAATCGGGCTCGTCGAAGAGCACGATGTCGGGGTCCAGAACCAATGCACGTGCGAACCCCGCGCGCTTGCGCATGCCGCCCGACAGCTCGTTCGGCATCTTCTCGGCCGCCGCTGCCAGCCCGACCTCGCCGAGCCGGCGGGACACGATCTCGCGGATCTCATCCTCGCCCTTGTCGGTGTGCTGCCGGAGCGGGAACGCCGTGTTGTCGTAGACGTTCATCGATCCGAACAGCGCGCCGTCCTGGAACAGGACGCCGAACTTCTTCCGCATCTCGAACAGCTCGTCGTCGGCCATGTTGGGGACCGACTCGCCGTGCACGAGCACGTCGCCCTCGTCGGGGTAGAGCAGGCCGACCATGTGCTTGATGCAGACCGACTTCCCCGTGCCGGAGGGGCCCAGGATCATCGAGATCTGGTTGTTCGGCAGGCCGAGGTTGAGGCCGTTGAGGACCCGGTTGCGGCCGAACGCCTTGACGACGTCGATGAACTCGACCGCGTCCTCGGAGCCGTGCTCGCGCTTGGTGCCTGTGTGCCACTGGTACTCGTCGGCCTCGGCCTGCGAGCCCCGCTCGTGGGTCATCTCGCCGGTGCCGCGATGCCTCGCCTCGGGGGCGGCAGCGGCTCCTCCGGCTGCCGCGCCGGCCTTTGATCCGCCGTTCCCGCCGCCCTCGCGCAGCTCCGTCTCGGGCCCGCGCCGATCCATCGCATCGGGCGTGCCGGGACCGCCGGGCTCGTCGTGGTAGGCCTGCTCCCGCTCGGCCGCAGTCGGCTGCTCGTGCGGGTCCAGGTGCGGCTCCTGCTGCTCCTCACCGCGGGTCGCCTCCCAGTCGCGCGGCTCGAGCGGCCGGTCGTCCTCGTCGCTTGTGCGTTCCATGTCCTCCCTAACCGCCTATCGGTGCTCTCGGATTGGAGCCCCAGAAGATCTGCGTGCCCACCATGCCGACCAGGTGCACCATCACCGTGTTCAGGACCATCGACTTCGCCGTCGCCGTGCCCACTCCCACCGGCCCTCCTCCGGCCGTGTAGCCGTAGTAGCACCCCACGAGCACGATCACCGTCGCCATCGCCATGCCCTTGATGAGGCTGTAGAGCAGGTCGGGTGGGTTCTGGAACATCCAGAAGATCAGGAAGAAGCCGCCGGAGCTGACCTCCCCGATCTGCTGTACCACGGCTAAGTAGCTGGCGAAGAACCCCGCGCCGACCGCTGCGATGTACATGAAGGGGAGCACGAGCCAGGCGGCGAGGAGGCGGGTGGCGCACAGGAAGACGAGCGAGTTGATGCCCATCACCTCGAGCGCGTCGATCTCGTCGGAGATGCGCATGGCGCCGATCTCGGCGACGAGGCCGGTGCCGACCTTGGCCGACATCATGTAGCCGAAGGCGTAGGGCATGATCTCGCGCAGGTCGCACCAGGCCGAGAACACGCCGGCGTAGGCGGGGGCGCCCACGGAGCGGTTGAAGTAGGCCCCCTCGATGCCGCACTGCAGGCCGAGGATGAAGGCGAGCCCCCAGATCACGAGGGCGGAGCCGAGGATCAGGATGCCCGCCTGGCGGAGCGCCTCGCCGAAGAAGTGGAAGACGCGGCCGTTGAAGACGTCCGCCACCACGCGCGCGGAGAACTTTGCGATGTCGCCGAACGAGGCGATCCAGTCCTTGGGGACGCTGAGCCAGGTCTTGCCCATTAGTCAGCGAGCACGTGGCGCGTGCGAGCGTTCGTTGTCACTTGATCACCGAAATCTCAGGATGGGTGGCCAGCAGCGTCTGAGTGAAGACGTAGTTGAACGCGAAGATTCCGAGGAACTCGATCACCACTCCCTGGTTCACGGCACGGCCTACGCCCTCGGCACCTCCGGACGCAGTCATCCCCTTGTAACAGGAGACGATCGCGATTATGGCCCCGAATAATGTGGTCTTAACGACAGACCCCCATAAGTCCGTCGTCGACGCGTTGTTGAGGAGGGTGGCGAAGAAGGGGCCTAACGGCGCATCGAAGGTGAGCGTCGCGAGGACGCCGCCGAAGATGCCGAAGATCAGCGCGTAGATGTTGAAGAGGCCCGTGACGACCATGAGGGCCAGGAAGCGCGGCACGACGAGGTTCTTGATGGGATCGACGCCGAGCACCTGGAGCGCGTCGAGCTCCTCGCGGATCTTGCGGGCACCGAGGTCAGCCGTGATGGCGGTGCCGCCGACGCCGGCGAGGATGATCGCCGTGACGAAGGGGGCGAACTCGCGGATCGAGGCGAGCACGAAGAAGCCGCCCAGCCGGTCGATGGCGCCGAACAGGACCAGGAAGTTGCCGGCCTGGAGGCCGGGAGCGCCGTAGCCGAAGGCGATCGTGGAGATGGTCAGCGGCAGCCAGCAGAGGCGCAGCATGAAGAGGAACTGCTGCACGAACTCCGTCCCGTAGGGGTACGGCGGACGCAACGCCGAAACCAGCGTCTTGCCCGTCAGGATCATCATGTCGCCCACCTGCTCGAGCAGGTTCTTGGTCGGCAGGAAGACCCGATCTGCTGCAGCTCGGACCACTAACCAAACTCCTCCCGGAAAGCAACGCGCTCTCCCTGCGAAACACGCTCGCGGAGGAAGCCTATGGCATGTTCACCGCAGTCGCCAGGGACAACCATCGGGGTCCCCGACCTGCGCATCTGCGGGGGATTCGGTGGTATGTTCGCCCGGCTTTGCAGGCGAGGAGGAACCTCTGCGCGCTTGCGCTGGCGGGAGTGGTGGCCGGTGTCGGCTGCGGCGGCGCCGAGCGCCAGGACGAGGACGAGCCCGAGGGCGATTTCGCCGTCGAGGTGGTGCGCGCGAGCTTTCCGGAGGAGGACCAGAAGCTCGCCAAGAGCTCGAACCTGCTGATCACGGTCCGGAACGCCGGCAACAAGACGATCCCGAACATCGCCGTGACGGTCGACGGGTTCAACTACCGCGAGACCGACCCCGAGGTGGCGGACCCCGAGCGGCCCCAGTTCGTGATCAACGGACGGCCGCGCGAGATCGGCGGGTTCCCGGAGGCAAAGGAGGCATCGCCGCTGGGCTGCGACACGGCCTACGTGAACACCTGGGCATGCGGCCCGCTGGCAGCCGGCAAGCAGAAGACCTTCCGGTGGTCGGTGACCGCGGTCAAGGCGGGGGACTTCCAGATCAACTGGCGCGTGGCCGCGGGCCTGGACGGGAAGGCCAAGGCGGTGAGCGCGGGCGGCGGCCCGGCCCCGTCGGGAACCTTCAGCGGGCAGGTGTCGGACGAGGCGCCCGAGGTACGGGTCGCCGACGACGGCGAGACGGTCGTCGAGGGCACGCGCTAGGGCGGATCCGGGCCGACTACCAGTTCATCGAGGGCTGAGGCCGTCGACACGGCGCTCCCAGCCTGCGCACTCCACCACCGGCAGCCGCGGGTACTTCGGGTAGCGCTCGTCCGTCTTCGAGCGCTCGCACATCGAGAACGTGCTCCCGCGCGTGTTGTGGATCAGCTTCTGGTGGCGGCAGGTGTCGCATAGCCCGGCCTTCATCCAGGTAAGGCTCGCATGTAGGCGAATGCCCGATGCCGCGGCGGTGCCTTAGCGCGACTCTTTGGGCATGGGCTGGCAGGATGGTCAGGTTGCGATGGCCAACCGAATGACAAGCGCGCGCTTCGTCGGGCGCGCAGGGCAGCTCGCCGAGCTCGAGGCGGCTCTTCATGACGCGGTCGACAAGCGCTCGTCGCTCGTGCTGGTCGCCGGCGAGTCCGGTGTCGGGAAGTCACGTCTCCTCGACGAGCTCACCGGCCGGGCGCGTGAGCTCGACGCGCTCGTGCTCGTCGGCGACTGCGTCGACCTCGGCGAGGGCGAGCTCCCCTATGCCCCGCTCATCGGGGCGCTCCGACCCCTGCTGCGCGACGGCCACCCCGCCCTCGACGCTCTACCCGACCCGTTGCGCGCGGCCCTCACGGCCGTCCTGCCCGGGCTCGGCAACCGCGTCGGGAACGGCGGCGAGGCCTCCCAGTCAAGCGTGTTCGAGGCGCTCCTCGCCCTCCTCGAGGGCCTCGCACAGGAACGCCTCGTCCTGCTCGCGATCGAGGACCTCCACTGGTCGGACCGCTCCACCCGCCACTTCCTCAGCTTCCTGTCGCGAACGCTCTGCGGCGAGCGGATCCTTGTTGTCGGCACCTACCGCTCCGACGAGCTCCACCGCCGCCACCCGCTTCGCCCCCTCCTCGCCGAGCTCACGCGGGATCCCGACACGCGGCTGGTCGAGCTTCCGCCGTTCACGCGCGAGGAGCTCGCCGAGCAGCTCGAGAGCATCCTCGCCGCCGCGCCCGACGCCGGCTTGCTCGAGCGCATCTGGCACCGCAGCGAGGGCAACGCGCTCTTCACCGAGGAGATCCTCGCCGCCGGCCTCGACGGCCGTGGCGCGCTCCCGCCGACCCTGCGGGACGCGCTGATGCTCCGTGTGGAGCAGCTCTCGCCCACCGCCCAGGACGTGCTCCGCTGGCTCTCCTGCCAGACCTCCGTGGACCATGAGCTGCTGGCCGAGGTGACCGGCCTCGACTCGGACGCCTTGACGAACGCCCTGCGCGAGGCGACCGCGAGCCACATCCTCGTCGCGAGCGCCGAGGGCAGCTACGCCTTCCGCCACACGCTCCTGCGCGAGGTCGTGCACGACGACCTGCTCCCGGGTGAGCGAACCCGCTTCCACTCGGTGCTCGCCCGCGCGCTCGAGGACCGCATCGAGGCAGGGAGCGCCGGCGCGCACATCACCGCCCAGGCGGCGCACCACTGGATGGCGGCAGGCGACCAGTCCGCCGCCATGGCCGCCGCCGTTCGCGCCGCCACGGCGGCCGAGCGCGTGGACGCCTACGGCGAGGCACATGCCCTCTTCGAGCGCGCGCTCGGCCTGTGGGACCGGGTGGACGACCCCGAGGCGCTCGCCGGCAGCGAGCGCCGGGAGCTGTTGCTGCGGGCCGCGAACGCCGCGGACCTCGGCCACGAGATGGGCCGCTTCGAGACGCTGGTGAAGAGCGCGCTCGAGCTCGTGGACCCGGAGAGCGAGCCCAAGCGGGCCGCCTCGATGCTGACCCAGCTCCACCGCGCGCAGTGGGAGCTCGGCCGGCAGGACGAATCGATCGAGACGCTCGACCGGGCGCTCGCCCTGCTCGACTCCTGCGAGGACACCGGTGAACGCGCCGAGCTGTTGGCGCGCAAGTCGCGCGCGCGGATGCTGCAGAGCCGGAACCGCGACGCCATCGAGGCCGGGCGCGAGGCCCTCGCCGTGGCCCGCTCGGTGGGCGACCGCAACGCGGAGATGCTGGCCCTGACCTCCATCGGCGTGTCGCTCGCGGCGGCGCGCGAGGTCGACGAGGGGATCGCCACGCTGCGCGAGGCGCTGGCCCTGGTGCGGGAGCACGGCCTGGACGACCACCTCGGGCGCGCGACCATCAACCTCGCCGACGTGCTGCATCTCGACGGACGCAGCGAGGAGGCGCTCGAGGTCGCCCGCGCGGGGCGCGACGAGGTGCTCGCCAGCGGGCGTTCCGCCACCTGGTCGATGCTGCTCGTGGCCGAGATCGAGTTCGACCTCGGCAACTGGCGCGCGGCCGACGCCGCGATGCCGAAGGAGCGCCGCCGCTACTGGGGCTCGACCCTGCTCAACCACCGCGTGCGCCGGATCGAGGAGGCGCTCGGCCGGGGCGACGTTGCCGAGGCGCGCCAGGACCTCGACGTGGCCGAGCGCGTGGCGGTCGACTCGACCGAGCCACAGTTCCTCGCCCCGCTCGCTGCTCACCGCGCGGAGCTCGAGCGCCGCGCCGGCGACGTGGCGGCCGCCCGCCGCGCCGTGGACGAGGGGCTCGACCGGATGGAGTTCTGCACCGACGACCTGGCCCGGATCGCGACGGTGGCGATAGCCGGCGTCCAGGTCGAGGCGGATGAGGCGCAGCGCGCCCGCGACCGCCACGACGCGGACGCCGAGCGGGCAGCGCTGGATCGCGCGAGCGCCATGGCCGAGCGTGTGCTTCTGGCCGCGGTCGACGGGGGCCCTGTGGTGACGGCTACGGGCGCGCTCGCGGAGGCCGAGCTTGCTCGCGCCGAGGGCCGCGACGACCCGGAGCTGTGGGAGCGGTCCGCCGCCGCGTGGGACGCCCTCGGTCGGCCCTACCGTGCGGCCTACTCGCGCTGGCGCGCGGCGGAGGCGGCATCGCGTGGCCGCGAGCGCGACGGCGCGGAGCAGGCCGCCGGGGCGGCGCTCGAGACGGCCCGCCGGCTGGGGAGCCGCTGGCTCGTCGAGGAGCTCGAGGGACTTGCGGCGCGGGCCCGGCTGCACCTCGACGGCGTGGAGCCTGATTCTGCGGCCGGCGAGGAGGATGCGCCGTTCGGCCTGACCGCACGCGAGCGCCAGGTCCTGGCGCTGGTGGCCTCCGGCGCGACGAACCGGGAGGTGGGCGAGCGCCTCCACATGGCCGAGAAGACGGCCAGCGTGCACGTGTCGCGCATCCTGGCAAAGCTCGACGTGCGCTCGCGGACGGAGGCGGCCGCGGTGGCGCACCGGCACGGGCTGGCGGACGCCGAGGCAGCCGTCTAGGGCCGAAGCGTCATGCTTCGCCGCCCGTGCAGCTCCGCACCCGCACCGTCCAGCTCGCCCTCGCCGACGAGTTCGGCATCGCCCGCGGCTCGCGCACGACCCAGGCGGTCGTGCAGGTCGAGCTCGAGCACGACGGCCTGACCGGGCGGGGCGAGGCCGCTCCCGTCTACTACCGCGGGGAGAGCGTCGAGACGGCGAGCGCGTTCCTGGCGCATGCGGCCCCGGGGCTCGGTGACGACCCCTTCGCGTTGGAGGCGACGCTCGGCGCGTTTCGCGGCGACGCCGCCGGGCGCGCCGCCCTCGATGCCGCCTTGCACGACTGGATCGGGCGGCGGCTCGGGGTACCGGTATGGCGCCTGCTTGGCCTGAGCCGCGCCGCGCCGCCAACGTCCTACACGGTCGGGATCGACACCTTGGAGGGCACCCGCGAGCGGGCCCGCCGGGCTCGCGCGTACAGGGCACTGAAGGTGAAGGTCGGAGGCGACGAGGACCTCGGCCGGCTGGAAGCGGTGCGCGCCGAGTCCGACGCCCCGCTGCGCGTTGACGCCAACGAGGGCTGGACGCTCGAGCAGGCGCGCGAGCTGGTGCCCGCGCTGATTGAGCTCGGGGTCGAGTTGATCGAGCAGCCGTTCCCGGCGGATGACCTCGACTCGTTCCGCGCCCTGCGCGAGCTGCAGTCCCGCCCGCCGGTCGTCGTGGACGAGGGCTGCCACGACCTCGGCGACGTCGCCGCTTGCGCCGACTACGCCGACGCCATCAACGTCAAGCTCGCCAAGTGCGGCGGCCTGCGCGAGGCGGTCCGCATGGTGCATGCCGCTCGGGCGCTGGGACTGCGTGCCATGCTCGGCTGCATGATCGAGTCCGAGCTCGGCATCGCACCGGCGGCGCAGATCGCGTCGCTGTTCGACTGGGTCGACCTCGACGGGCACCTGCTCCTCGCCGACCAGCCGTTCGAAGGGCTCGAGCTGAAGGACGGGCGGGTGCTGTCGGCCGACGCTCCTGGACTGGGCGTGGAACCGGCCGCGCCGGGGGGCGAGCCCGCCGCGCCGGGCCCCGAGCCCGCATGAGCGAGCGGCTGGCCATCTTCGCCGAAGGCCTCTTCGCCGGTCATCACGGCAAGACCGCGCACGGCGTGATCCGCTACGGGACGCGCGAGGTGGTGGCCGTGATCGACTCCACCCAGTCCGGGCGGACCGCCGCTGAGGTGGTGCCGTTCTGCCTCCGCGACGTGCCGATCGTCGCCACGCTGCGCGAGGCGATGGACCTCGCCCCGGACACCCTGCTGGTCGGGGTGGCCCCCACCGGCGGCAAGCTCGACCCGAGCTGGCGGGCGGTGCTGCTCGAGGCGATCGGCGCCGGGCTTCACGTGGAGGCGGGCCTCCACACCCAGCTGCACGAGGATCCGGAGCTCCGCCGCGCCGCCACCCGCGCCGGCGTGGCCCTGCGCGACCTCCGCGCGGCGCCGCGCGAACTCACGGTCCCGCAGGGGCCCGACAGCCGGCCGGGCTCGGCGCGGGTGGTGCACAGCGTCGGCTCGGACACGGTGATCGGGAAGAAGGTCGTCACGCTCGAGCTCGACCGGGCGGCGCGCGAGCGCGGCCTGCGTTCCGTCTACGTGCCGACCGGCCAAACGGGGGTGGCGATCGCCGGCTGGGGCATCGCGGTCGACCACGTGATCTCCGACTACGTGGCGGGCGCCGCCGAGCGACTCGTCCACGAGGGCGCCGGGCGCGGCGACCTGCTGTTCGTGGAGGGCCAGGGCGCGCTGTTCCACCCCGCCTACTCGGGCGTCACGCTCGGGCTGCTGCACGGGTCGGCGCCGGATCTGCTCGTGCTGGTCCACAAGGCGGGCGCCGCCACGCTGCGCAACTACCCGGACCTGCCGATCCCGCCCCTCGCGGAGCTGGTGGCCGCCTACGAGGGAGTGGCGCGGCGCGTGCGCCCGGCGCGCGTGGCCGCGATCGCGCTCAACACCGCTGACCTCGACAGCGACGAGGACGCGCGCGAGGCGATCGCAGCGGCGCAGGCGGAGACCGGCCTGGTGGCGGACGACGTGGTGCGCTTCGGGCCCGAGCGGGTGCTCGACGCCGTGCTCGCGGAGCTGTGATCCCGTCGATCGGGTTCGGCACGTGGCGGCTCTCCGGGCGCGACTGCTCGGATGGAGTGGCCGACGCCTTGGCTGCCGGCTATCGCCACGTCGATACAGCCTCGATGTATGGCAATGAACGGGAGGTCGGGCGGGGGCTGCGCTCCTCCGGGGTCGCCCGGTCCGACGTCTGGCTCACCACGAAGGTGTGGCCGGACGACCTGGCGCCCGACCGCGTGCGCGCCTCGCTCGAACGGTCGCTGGGCGCGCTCGGCACTGACTATGTCGACCTCTACATGATCCACTGGCCCAACCCGCGGGTTCCGCTGGCCACCACGCTCGAGGCGATGATGGCGCTGCGAGAAGAGGGCCACGCGCGCGAGATCGGCGTGTCGAACTTCACCTCCGCGCAGTTCCGCGAAGCGCTCGACCTCGTGCCGGTGATCGTGAACCAGGTCGAGTACCACGTGTATCTCGACCAGTCCGCGCTGCTGGAGGTCTGCCGCGAACGAGGCGCCGAGCTTTGCGCTTACCGGCCGCTGGGGAAGGGGCAGGTCACGGGCGACCCGGTGATCGCCGAGATCGCCGCGGCGAACGGCGCGACGCCGGCGCAGGTGGCGCTGGCGTGGCTTATCGGCCAGGACGGTGTCTCAGCGGTGCCGAAGGCCTCGAGCCCGGAGCGGCGGCGCGAGAACCTGGGCGCGCTTCGGCTGGAGCTCAGTGCGGACGAGCGCGCCGCCATCGACGCGCTTCCAAAGGATCGGCGCCACGTCGAGACGCAGTGGTCGCCGGAATGGGACTGAAGGAAGCAGCCAGGGTGAGGGGGGTGTGTTACCTGAGGGCACATATGCGGTCCTGAGGTAACACACCCCCCTCGGACCCACCCTTTATTGCCCGTCGTTCGTCCGCGCCCAGCAAGCTCAGCGCGGCAGCGAAGGCGCAATGATCCTGTACGCCTTCAACCCCAACCCCAGCCGCTCGCGGTCCTCGCTCCGCAGCGGGTCCAGGCCGCTCAGCTCCTTCACCCGCTCCAGCCGGTAGGCCACGGTGTGGCGGTGCGCGTGGATCGACTGGGCCGTCGCGTTCATGTTGCAGTTGTTCGCGAGGTATGAGTCGAGCGTGCCGACCAGGTCGGTCGCGTACTGCTCGTCGTACGCCACGAGCGGCGCCACCGTGTCGTCGAAGAAGCTCCGCACCTCCTGGGGATGGCTCGCCATCACGCGGAACAGCAGCCGGTACGTGCCCGAGCCGATCTCCGCGCCGGGCGGGGCGGCGCCCGCCGCCGTGAGGCTCAGCACCAGCTCGGCCTCCTCGAGCGCGCGGGGGGCCTCGGCCGCGCCGCTCCGATACGACGACACGCCCACCGTGGCGTGGCGACCGATGCGCGAGGCGACTGCGCGGCCCGCGTCCGCTGGTCCGGGCAGTAGCGCATAGACCTTGTCCTTCACTGCCTGAGCGAGCCCGGTGGGCGCTTCCGAAGCGAGCGCCGCCACCAGCCGTCCCGGCCCGCGGCCGTTCGGGTCCGCGCACAGCGCGACGAACCCTGCCGAGAGGTCGCAGCCGAGCCGCGCGGCCCGCCGCTGCACGTCCGCCGGGTCGAGCTCGGGCCGGCCCAGCAGCTCCTCGAGGAACGAGCCCCGCAGGGTCTGCTCCGTCTCGTCGCGCGCCTCGACCACGGCCACCTCGGTCAGGGCCGCGATCGCCGCCATGTGCAGGTACTCGCCCGCGTGTGGAAGCCCGTCCCCGAGCAACAGGACCGCCCCGAGCTCGCGCCCGCCCGACGAGATCGGCACCTCCGCCGTGATCTCGGCGGGGCGCTGCGGGCGCCCGCCCGCGAGGCGGGCGCCGACATAGCGCTCGTAGCGTGCCCACCCTTCGAGCGGCACCCCTAGGCGAGGCACGATCACGGCCACCGGCGCGCCGGCGTGAGCGGCGGCGATCTCCGCCACCCGCTCCAGCCCGTCGCCGGCCAGCACGGCGCCCACCATCTCCAGGTGGGCGCCGCGCGGCGTAGCGTGCGGCTCGGCGTTCATGTCACCGGCAGATAGCGCTCCAGCTCCCATGGCGTGACCTGGGTCCGGTAGTCGAGCCACTCATCGCGCTTCAGCGCGATGTAGCGCTCGAATATGTGGCTTCCGAGCGCCCGCTCCACGAGCTCCGAGCCGGCCATCTCCTCGATCGCCTCGCCGAGCGACTCCGGCAGGTGCTGCACGCCCATCGCCTGGCGTTCGTCCTCGGTGAGGTCGTACAGGTTGCGCTCGATCGCCGCCGGCAGCTCGTAGCCCCGCTCGATCCCTTCGAGCCCCGCCTGCAGCAGCCCCGCGAACGTCAGGTAGGGGTTGCACGAGGGGTCGGGGCAGCGGAGCTCCATCCGCGTGGCCCGCTCCTTGCCGGGGTGGTACAGCGGCACCCGCACGAGCGCCGAGCGGTTGCGGCGCGACCAGCCGATGTAGACCGGCGCCTCGTAGCCCGGCACGAGACGCTTGTACGAGTTGACCGACGGTGCGAACAGCGCCGCCAGCTCGCGAGCGTGCCTGAGCTGCCCCGCGATGAACGACTTCGCCACGTCCGAGAGGTAGAACTCGTCGTCCGGGTCGAAGAACGCGTTGTCGCCGCCCCGGAACAGCGACTGGTGCGTGTGCATGCCCGAGCCGTTCTCGCCGTGCAGCGGCTTCGGCATGAAGGTCGCGTAGAAGCCGTGCTGCGCCGCCACCTCCTTGATCGCTATGCGGTAGGTCATCGCGTTGTCGGCCATGTCGAGCCCGTCCGCGAACCGCATGTCGATCTCGTGCTGTGACGGCCCGACCTCGTGGTGGGTGTACTCCACCGGGATGCCGAGCTCACGGAGCGTGAACACGGCGTCGCGGCGGAAGTCCGACCCCACGTCGAGCGTGGTCAGGTCGAAGTAGCCGCCGCGGTCGAGCACCTCGGGCGCCTCGTCGGACTTGAACAGGAAGAACTCGAGCTCCGGCCCGAGGTAGTAGTGGTCGAAGCCCATGTCCCGCGCCCGGGCGAGCGCCCTGCGCATGACGAAGCGTGGGTCGCCCTCGTAGGGCTCGCCGCCGGGCTTCAGCACGTCGCAGAACAGCCGGCCAACCTTGTGGGTCTCGCCGGTCCGCCATGGCAGGATCCGGAACGTGCTCGGGTCGGGCATGGCGATCATGTCCGACTCCTCGATCCGGTTGAACCCGGTGATCGACGAGCCGTCGAAGCCCATGCCGTCCTCGAGCGCTCCGGCCAGCTCCTCGCGGCCCACCGCGAACGACTTCAGCTGGCCGAAGATGTCCGTGAACCAGAAGCGGATGAACTCGACGTTCTCCTCCTCGACGCGGGCGAGCACGTCCGCGGCCCGCGTGCCGGTGTCCTCAGGCGCGATCGCCATTGACACTCACCTCCTCGTGCGCCTGCAGCACGGCCTCGCCCTCCTCGCCTGTGCGGATCCGGGTCGCGTCCTCGACGGGGAGCACGAACAGCTTCCCGTCGCCGACCGAGCCGGTCCGGGCGTGCCGCAGGATCACCTCCTTGATCGTTCCGACGTCCCTGCTCTCCACGACGCACTCGAGCTTGAGCTTGGGACGCAGGTGCACGGCGAGCTCCGAGCCGCGGTAGTGCTCGGTGATCGCCTTCTGCCTGCCCGAGCCCTTCACCTCGGTGATGGAGAGGCTGGGGAAGCCCGCGTCGAGCAGGTCCGCGCGGATCGGCTCGAACGCCTCGTGACGGATGTATGCGACGACCATCTTCATGCCGTCGCCTCCGCCGTGACCGGCTGCGGCGCCGGGACGGGCCGCGCCGCCGGCGTGCCGGTCGCCATGCCGCCGCCCATCTCGGACTGCGGGATGAACTGCTCCGGGTAGCCGTACATGCCGTGCGCGGCGATGTCGAGTCCGGCCTCCTCCTCCTCCGCGCTCACGCGGATCCCGATCGTCGCCTTGATGGCGGCGAAGGTGATGTAGGAGAGGGTGAACACCATCGCGAAGGCCGCGGCGACGCCGACCGCCTGCACACCCAGCTGGGTGAGGCTGCCGCTGTAGATGAGGCCCGGGTCGCCGATGCCGTTGAACTCCGCCAGCCGCGGCGAGGTGAACAGGCCGCAGGCGAGCGTGCCCCAGATGCCGGCCAAGCCGTGCGCCGACAGCGCGCCGACCGGGTCGTCCAGCTTCTTGTCGATCAGCAGCACGCCGTAGACGACGATCACGCCGCCGACCGCGCCGATGATCGGCGCCGCCCAGAACTCGACGTAGCCGGACGGGGCGGTGATGGCCACGAGCCCGGCGATCGCGCCGTTGCCGGCCATGCCCACGTCGACGGCCTTGGTCTTGATGTAGGTCACGAGCGACGCCGCGATCACGCCGCCCGCCGCGCCCAGCTGGGTTACGAGGGCGACCTCGGCGAAGCGGTCGCTGCCAACGCCGAGCGTGGAGCCCGCGTTGAAGCCGAACCAGCCGAGCCAGAGGATCAGCACGCCGAGGCCGACGAACGGCATCGAGTGCCCGGGGAGGACGCGCGGCTTGCCGTCGCCGCCGTACTTGCCGAGCCGCGGGCCGAGCAGCAGGAGCGCGGCCAGTGCGCCGGTCGCGCCGACCAGGTGGACGACCGTCGAGCCGGCGAAGTCCTGCACGCCGTTGCCGATCTCACTAAGGAAGCCGCCGCCGAAGATCCAGTGGGCGCCAAGCGGGTAGATCAGCGCGGCGAACACGGTCGCGTAGATCACGTACGCCGAGAACTTCATCCGCTCGAGCGTGGTGCCCCACACGATCGCGAGCGAGACCGCGCAGAACATGAACTGGAACAGCATGAAGGCGGCGGTGGAGCCGCCGACCGTGCCGGCCACCAGGCCGGTGGAGATGTTCTCGCCGAAGCTGAAGAAGAGGGCGTCGTCACCCATCAGCCAGCCGGCGCCGCCGAAGGCGATGCCGAATCCGACCGCCCACCAGGCGATCGTGGCGATCGAGAAGTTCGCGAGGATCTTTACAACGCCGTGGCCGACGTTCTTTCCGCGCGAGAAGCCGATCTCCAGCAGCGCGAAGCCGGCCTGCATGAACATGACGAGGACGGTGGCCACGACGACCCATGTGACGTCGAGGCTGCCGGCCAGCGCCTCCAATTGAGCTTCCATCGGTGTGGGTGCCTCCTGGATTTGGGAACACCCGCACCGTAGGACCGGCGGTCCAGGGGGTCTTTAGCCACCTGTCGAAGATTCGGTGGCACGATTTCGCCCCATGGTCGAGAGAGCAATTGGTCCTGTCGCGCCAACCGAACGCAGGGCACGTTCCGGGCGGTAGGCGGTCAGCTGGTGCTAGAGGGTGTCCGGCTGGAGTTCCGGCCGCACGGCTTCGACCGGGCGCTGGCGGGGAAGGGATGGTCGACGCAGCTCGCCGCGGTGCGCTCGGTCGGATCGGAGCCGCGCGGCCTCAACCCGTTGAACGGCGCGCTACGGGAGCGGCTGCGCATCGAGCTCCACGACGGGTCCGTCGAGCTGTTCGTGGTCACGAACCTGGACGAGGTCAGGGAGCGGATCGAGGTTGCGGTGACCGCCGCGAGCGGGTAGGCAGCCGTCAGGCGAGGAAGCTCCCACGCCGGCGGCCGCGCTGTTGCTTTCACGCTGCGGTGGACAGCGGCGGGCTCAGTGAGTCTCGGCGGTGTACGCGGCGAGACGGTGGGCAAGCTCGCGCGGGCGGCTGAGGCTGATGTAGTGGCCGCCGTCGATCTCGTCGGGGTCGATGCCTAGCCGCTCCCGGGCGTGGCGTCGCGCCCACGCCGCCGGGAACACGCGGTCGTCGCGGCAGAGGAGGTACCTCGTCGGCGTGTCCGGCCAGGC
>JBKGUS010000002.1:0-8292 GCA_046462295.1 Thermoleophilaceae bacterium
GCTCATCCTCGGCAGCCTGTTGGGCGACGGCTCGCTGCGCTACGCCTCCGCCCACAACGCGGCATTCCGCGTGGGGCACGGAGAGCGTCAGCGTGAGTACTGCGAGTGGAAGCAGTCGATGTTGTCGCCGTTTGCGCACAAGATGGGCCGGACCGGCAACGGCATCGGCTTCGACACGGTTCCGATGCGCCAGCTGGCCACCCTGCGGGATGCCGTCTATGCCGCTGACGGCCGCAAGACCGTCACCCGCGAGCTGATCTCACAGCTCGACGAGCGTGCGCTGGCGGCGTGGTACTGCGACGACGGCACTTTCGGCGGGAACTACCGCCGTTGGGGTCATGGGAAGGCGACGATCTGCGTCGCGGGCCTGTCGCAAGAGGATCGCGAGCTGGTCGCCGCGCGCTGCGAGGAGCTCGGGATGGGCCGGCCCACGCTGAGCGGCAACAACCTGCTGTTCAGCGGCGAGCGGACCCGGAGGTTCCAAGAGCGCATCGCGCCGTACGTGCATCCCTCGATGGAGTACAAGCTCCATCCGGACCTGCGTGGGCGCTTTGCGTGGGAGGCGCCGCCTACGGGCGACTACCGCACCGACCTCGCAAGCCGCAGCACGCTCCGCCCGGTCGGAATGCGCGTGCTTCGCAAGTACCGGAAGCCGGCCCCGCCGCCGCAGCACGAGCGGCCCAGCAATCGGCGCCGCTACGACCTCCAGATCGAGGGGAACCACACCTATCTCGTCGACCACGTGGTCGTGCACAACTCCCCCGAGACGCAGCCCGGCGGCCGGGCGCTCAAGTTCTACGCGTCGCAGCGGCTCGATATCCGCCGCATCGAGACCCTCAAGGAGGGCACCGAGGCGGTTGGGAACCGGGTTCGGGTCAAGGTGGTCAAGAACAAGGTGGCCGCGCCGTTCCGGCAGGCCGAGTTCGACATCGAGTACGGCGCCGGCATCTCGAGCCAGGGATGCGTACTCGACCTCGGGATCGAGCACGGAATCGTCCAGAAGTCCGGCTCGTTCTTCTCCTACGGCGAGGAGCGGCTGGGCCAGGGCCGCAACAACGTGAAGGGCTACCTGCGCGAGCACCCGGACGTCGCGGGTGAGATCGAGCGCAAGATCTACGAGACGCTGGGCGTGGAGCCGGCCGCTCCGGCGCTGGCGGCAGTCCCGCCGGCGGAGGCGGAGGCCGAAGCCGACGGCGATATGCCGGCACCCGAGGAGCGGGCAGCCTGAGAGGCCTCGACCGATGACGCAGCCCGCCGATCCAGAACGCGAGCGGGAGAGGGCGATCCAGCTGGGATATAGAGCGGTGGGCTACCGCGACCGCACGGTCGCCGAGCTCCGCACGTTCCTCGAACGCAAGCGCGTGGAGCCCGCCGCGATCGCCGAGGCGGTCGAGGAGCTGACCGCGACGGGCTTCCTGGACGACGCCCGATACGCCCGCCGCTTCGCCGAGGACAAGCGCGACCTCGAGCGCTGGGGCAGCGAGCGGATCGCCAGGGACCTGCACCGCCGCGGCATCGCGCCCGACCTGATCGAGCGCGTCGTCGCCGACCGCAGCCGCGAGGCCGAGCTCGGCACCGCCCTGCTGCTGCTGGAACAGCGCGTGCCGGCGCCCCGCGACGACCGCGAGCGCGACCGCGCCTGGCGGCTCCTGATCAGGCGCGGGTACGACTCAGAGGTCGCCTACGAGGCCGTCCGCCGCCACGAGAGCGGCGGCAGCGACGCGCGCCGGGCGGCCTGAGCCCCTTCCGGAGTGGCGCCGCGACGGCGGCCCTCGGCTCCGGGTTGTCACCAGCCCGGCGCCGGGTTAACCTCATGTGAAGCGGCCGTCTGGCCGCTCTGAGACTGAAACCCCAGCAAATAGGCTTCTTTTCGCGGATGAATGCACCTGAGCCAAATGGAGGGAGTGCTCGGGAGGGTCCATAGAGCTGCACCTGCGCGCGCCTGCCCCGGCGCGCGTTCCGCTTGAGGGGCCGAACGGCGCGCGAGCGCCGGGAGGTGACACCCAATGGAGATCGTGTTGGCGGCGCTGGTTGCGGCGGCGGTCGCCGTGGCCGTCGCGCTGCTCCTGCAACGACCTCGCGCCGCGCCGACCGCCGCGGGCCCGGTCGCCGCACCGGAGCGGCGCGACGCAGCGGCGACCGGCGCGCCCGCGCCCCAGGCCGTCGGAGGCGACGAGATCGATCACGAGCTGCGCGCCCGGCGCGAGGAGCTCGCGCGCATGGAGGAGCGCCTGCGGTCGAAGGAGAGTTCGCTCGAGCTGCACGGCCAGCGGCTGGACGAGCGTGAACGGTCGCTCGACGACCGCCAGCGCAACCTCGAGCACGCCCGCGAGGAGCTGAAGGCCGCCAAGCGCGATCAGCTCCGCGAGCTCGAGCGCGTGGCCGGCCTGAGCGCCGGCCAGGCCAAGCAGATCATGATGCGCGAGCTGGAGGATGAGCTGCGGCACGAGAGCGCCCGGCTGATCCGCCAGGTCGAGGACGAGACCCGCCACGACGCCGACCGCCGCGCCCGCAGCATCCTCGCCGCGGTGATGCAGCGCGTGGCATCGAGCCACGCCGTGGAGACGACCGTATCGGTGGTCGAGCTCAAGTCGGACGAGCTGAAGGGCCGCATCATCGGCCGCGAGGGCCGTAACATCCGCACCCTCGAGACGCTCACCGGGATCGACTTCATCATCGACGACACGCCCGGCGCCGTGCTCCTGTCCGGGTTCGACGGCGTGCGCCGCGAGATCGCCCGCCTCACGCTCGAGAAGCTGCTGCAGGACGGCCGCATCCATCCGGCCCGCATCGAGGAGGCCTTCCACCAGGCGAAGTCGGAGATCGACCAGCACGTGGTGGTGGTGGGGGAGCAGGCCGTGTTCGAGGCCAACGTCGGCTCGGTGCACCCGGAGCTCGTCAAGCTGCTCGGCAAGCTCCGCTTCCGCACGAGCTACGGCCAGAACGTGCTGCACCACTCGGTGGAGTGCGCCCGTCTCGCCAGCATGCTCGCCTCGGAGCTGGGCGCCGACCCGCGCGTGGCGGCGCGGGCCGCGCTACTCCACGACATCGGCAAGGCCGTGTCGCACGAGACGGAGGGCCCGCACGCCCTGGTGGGCGGCGAGCTGGCGCGGCGCTACAAGGAGTCGGAGGGGGTCGCGCACGCGATGGAGGCCCACCACAACGAGGTCGAGCTCCAGACGGTCGAGGCGGTGATCGTCCAGATCGTCGACGCCCTGTCCGGCGCTCGGCCGGGGGCAAGGGGCGAGTCGCTCGAGCACTATGTGAAGCGGCTGCACGAGCTGGAGGCGATCGCCACGCGGCACGAGGGCGTCGACAAGGTCTACGCCATGCACGCCGGCCGTGAGATCCGCGTGATCGTCCACCCCGACGAGATCGACGACGACGCCGCGTCGCTCCTGTCGCACCAGATCGCCCGTGAGGTGGAGAAGCAGCTCGAGTATCCGGGCCAGATCAAGGTCACGGTGATCCGCGAGAGCCGCGCGACCGACTACGCGCGATGAGGCGCTTCCTCGCCTGGCGCAGCATCGACGACGAGTGGCGTGCGGAGGGCTGCACGGTCGAGCGCGGCGACTTCGGGCTACGAGCCGTCGGCGTGCAGCTCGGCACCTCCTACCAGCTCGACTACGGGCTCGAGACGGGGCCCGAGCTCTTCACGCGGAGGTTCGTCGTCACCGTGAAGGACGCGGATGGCGAGCGCGGGATCCTGCTGGAGCGCGCGGAACACGACAACACCTGGACGGCGAACGGCGACTCGCTGCCGCACGTGGAGGGCGCGCTCGACGTCGACCTGGCCCTCTCCCCGCTGACCAATTACATGCCGGCGTCCCGCCTCGGCGAGGAGCCCAGCGAGCACCTGATGGCATGGGTGGACGTGCCGAGCCTCGAGGTCATCAGCTCCAAGCAGCGCTACGAGCCGATCGGGCCGCGCCGGGTCAGGTTCGTCGGGCTGGACGACGGGTTCACGGCCGAGCTCGACCTGGACGCCGACGGCTTCGTGATCCACTACCCGGAGCTGGCGGGACGCGCCTGAGCACTATCTCGAGGTCTTATGGCTTCATGTCGTTGGCCGGCCCGGGCTGTGCGATCGCGCGGCGTAGGTGACGAGGCGGCGTCCGAACGACTACCCCGTTGGCGATGAAGTCACCCGTGCCGGTGCTGATGTCGTACATCTGCATCGCCTTGCCGAGCGGCGCTATCGAAACTACTCGAAGGTCGACGTTGGCCTTGACCGCGCGCCCGTCGAGGTTCTGCTTGCGGGCGATCGCAGGCCCCGTCATGTGGAAGAAGCGGAGTCGCTCGACGATCCCGCCACGAACGCGTACATACGACGCGGCGCGATCGGGCATGGGTGGCTCGATCACGAAGTCGAAGCCGAAGTGGGCAAGGCAGGCGGAGGTGGAGTCGATGATCTCCGGATCGGTGTTGCAGATGCGGAGCACGGTGCCATCACACGAGCCCTCGGCATCGAAAATGCCGGCCAGGAAGCCCTTGCGCCAGCTGTCTGAGGGGGAGTGTGGCCATTGGATGACTTCATGCACTCGCCTGACCCCGTCCATCGTGTTCGTGGCGATCGCCGTGATCGCACGACGGTTGGTGGTCGCAGCGGCAAAGATCCGCTCGCGAGTCGGAACTTCGATGAGGTCCAAGAAGGCCTGAGCTCGCTGAAGCGCCTGGACATCAGCGCGAAAGCGGTGCAAGGTCTCGACACGCCCGTTTCGTCGCTGGTATGTGCTCGTGTGCTGCTCAGCCTCCGTACGTTCCGAGCCACAGACATCGAACGTATGTTCCCATCCCACCGGGACGGATTTACCAGGGCGCGACAGTGACCGGGTTACCGCAGCAGCGCGCTGTCGGTCAGCGACATCTCGCCAGCGAGGGTTTGGCTCGTGGCACCCGTGATCTCGATGGGCACGATCTGCCCAGGGGCCGCCAGACCGTCGAAATTGACGACCTTGTTGTGCGTGGTTCGGCCGCGTAGACGGCTGGCATCCGTGCGCGACTGACCTTCGACCAGCACGTCGAGCGTGCAGCCGACGAACCGCTGGGCACGCTCGCGGGCGCGGCGCTGGACGACGTCAACGAGGCGCTCCATCCGCGCTACCGCTACCTCGTGGGGGACGAAAAGGTCGGTCATCGCCGCCGCTTCGGTATCGCGGCGGGGCGAGTAGATGAACGTGAACGCGCCGTCGTATCCGACCTCCTCGCACACCTCTAGTGTCTCCCGAAAGTCGGCTTCGGTCTCGCCTGGGAAGCCGACGATGATGTCGGTCGTGAGTGCGCAGTCCGGCACATGCTCGCGGATGAGCGCCACGCGATCCATGTAGCGGTCGCGGTTGTAGGTTCGCCGCATCGCCTTGAGGATCTGCGAGGAGCCCGATTGGAGCGGTAGGTGGATGTGCTCACATACGGACTCGAGCTCGGCGTGGGCGCGAATCACGTCCTCGCGCATGTCCTTCGGATGCGGGCTGGTGTAGCGGATGCGGTCGAGTCCGTCGATCGCGTCGAGCGCATGGAGTAGCTGCGAGAAGCTCACCCGCTCCGGTCGCAGATCGCGCCCGTACGAGTTCACGTTCTGGCCGAGAAGCGTGATCTCGCGTACGCCATCGGCGACCAGGCGCTCGGCCTCGCTGATGAGCTCCTCCAGCGGGCGGCTGACCTCGGTTCCGCGCGTCGATGGGACTATGCAGTAGCTGCAACGACATCGGCAACCCACCGAAATCTGCAGCCACGCCTGGTACTCGCGCGCCCGCTTGGCCGGCAGATGGCC
Source organism: Thermoleophilaceae bacterium (assembly GCA_046462295.1). Taxonomy (GTDB): domain Bacteria; phylum Actinomycetota; class Thermoleophilia; order Solirubrobacterales; family Thermoleophilaceae; genus JACVRW01. The sequence continues at coordinate 5,771 of JBKGUS010000002.1, forward strand.
AGTGAATCCCTCGAACTCGAAATAGCCCTGGGCGGTGATCGAGTCGACTGTCAGGAACTCCGCGAGCTTGTGCACTTGGCCGGGGCCGAACGCCACGTCGACGAACGGAAACTGCTGGAACACCTGCTCCTTCATCGACTGTGCCCAGCAGCCACCGACGCCGATCAGCCGCTCCGGATCGCGCCGCTTGAGTGCACGCGCCTCGCTCAGATGTGCGACAAAGCGGTCGTCGGCCTTCTCGCGGATCGAGCAGGTGTTGAAGAGGATGAGATCGGCCGCCTCGCGGGTGTCAACCTCGCTGTAGCCGAGCGACTCGAGCATGCCCTTCATGCGCTCCGAGTCGTGCTCGTTCATCTGGCATCCGAACGTTGTGAGGTGGTACGACTTCACGCCCGGCCGAGGATAGCTTGAGCGGTGCCCACGGTTTGCGAGCGGCCCATCCAGCTTGGTAAAGGCCTGGCCGAGGGGGGGACGAGGACATCCGCTTTGATGTGCCGGCGCTACTGCCCGCCGCGACGCGCGCTTGCGATCGCGTCGGCGAGATCGTCGAAGCGCTTCGCCATCGCCTCTAGCTCGGCCTCTGACGCGCTGAGCCGCTCGAGCAGCTCGCGCTCGCCTTGGGCCGCGAGCTCGGCCTGACGGTCTGACTCCTCGCGCAGCTCAGCCAGAGCGGCCCGGGCCTGCTCGGCGCGGCGGTCGGCGTCCTCGAGCTCCTCGAGACGACCTCGGGCGCCCTCCAACTCGGCGCGCAGACCCTCGGTCGCCGTGGCCGACGCTTGCGCCCGGTCGAGCTCGTCGCGCAGGAACTCCGACTCCGCTCTCATCGACTCGACGTCGGCCGCCGCGAGCCGCAGCTCGCGCAGCTGCGACTGCAGTTCGTCAGCCGCGGCATCCGCCGCCCTTGCCTCGTCCAGCTGCGCCTGCAGCGCCTCCACCTGCTTCGCGAGCCCCTCGTCGCCGGGGGTGGCCGCCTCCGCCGCCTCGCGCTTCGCGCGCTCCTCTTCGAGCGACGCCGTCAGCTGCTCCACCGCCCTCGCGCGCTCCACGGTCGCGGCGCCCAGCCGCTCGCGCAGCTCTGCCAGCTCGCGCTCCTTCGCAACTCGCTCGTCTTCGAGCGCCGCCTCCAGGCGCGCGATCTCCTCCGCCCGCTCCGCGCGTGCGGCTTCGTTCTCCTCGCGGAGCTCGGCGACCTTTGCCTTCCGCTTCTCGCGCTCCGCGTCCGCGGCGGCCCTCAGCTCGGCCAGCTCCGCTTCGTGCTTCGCCCGCGCCGCCTTCATCTCCCCGGCCAGACGGGCGACCTCGCCGGCATGGCCCGCCTTCGCCTCCTCGAGCCGCTCCCGTTGCCCCCTCAGCTCGTCGGCATGGCGTCCGGCCACCGCACCGAGCTCCTCGCTCTTCCGCGCCTGCTCGGCGTCCAGCGCCTTCCGCAGCTCCTTGGCCTCCCTGCGGCGGCTGTCCGCCTCCTCCTCCATCGCGGCGCGCAGCTGGGAGATCGCCGCGTCGTGCTCCGCGCGCTCCCTCTCGAGCGTCGAGCGAAGCTCCGTGACTGTCTCGTCGTGCTTGGCGCGCTCGGTCTCCATGATCGACCGCAGCTCCGCCACCTCGCGTGCGCTGCGGCCCTCGGCGGCATCCGCGAGCCCGCGCAGCTCGGCGACCTCGCGTGCCCGGTCGGCCGTCTCAGCCTTGGCGGCCTCGCGGAGCTCAGCCGCCTCGTGGGCGCGCTGGTCCGCCTCGGACTTCGCCGCATCCAGAACCTCAGCAGCCTTGCGGGCGCGCTCGTCGGCAGCCGCCTCGGCCGCGCGAAGCTCGGACACCTTGCGCGCGTGCTCGGCCGCGGCCGTGCTCGCCGCTTGACGCAGCTCAGCGAGCTCCCGTGCGTACTCCGCGGCGGCGGCGCTCGCTGCGTCGCGCACCTCAGCGAGCTGTTTTGCGTGCTCGGCCGCGGCGGCGCTTGCCGCCTCGCGCATCTCCGCGATCTCCCGTGCGCCGCCGGCCGCCGCCGCGCTCACAGCGTCCCGCAGCTCAGCGTTCTCCCTCGTGCGCTCCGTGGCTGTCGCCTCGGCGGCATCGCGCAGTGCCGCGATCTCGCGCGCGTGCTCGGCCGCCGCCGCACCGGCCGCCTTCCTGAGCTCGGAGACCTCCCGCGCGTGCTCCGCCGCCATCGCCGTTGCGGCGCTTCGCAGCTCGGTGATCTCACGGGCCCGCTGCGCTGCAGTGGCCTCGGCGGCGTCGCGCAGCTCCGCGGCCTCGCGTGCCCGCTGAGCGGCCGCCGCTTCGACCGCCTCCCGCAACTCCGCCGCCTCGCGGGCCCGCTCCGCGGCGTTGGCCTCGGCGGCGTCGCGCAGCTCTGCGATCTGGCGCGCGTGCTCCGTGGCCGCGTCCGTGGCCGCGCTCCGCAGCTCGGCGATCTCGCGCGCGTGCTCCGCGGCTGCGTCGGTCGCGGCGCTCCGCAGCTCGGCGATCTCGCGGGCGTGGTGGGCCGCGGCAGAGCTGGCGGCGTCGCGCTGCTCCGTGGCCTCGCG
>JBKGUS010000003.1:0-2772 GCA_046462295.1 Thermoleophilaceae bacterium
CGGCTCGCACGTGGCCGGTGAGGAGACAGTGTTCGGCGTGACGTTCCGCAACGTGTTCGCGCCCGGGCGCATATACGCGACGCCCTGGATGCTCCACGACGGCGGCGCCGCGATCATCGACCGGCGCCCCCGGCTGGTCAACGCGGTGGTCACCGCTCTCCATCGCTCAGGGGGGCTCGTGGACCTCCCAGCGGCCGGCACGTACGAGCGGACGCGGGAGCGCGCCGAGGCATGAGCGCGGTCCCCGCCACACCTGTCACGGGCCCGTCGGCACTCGGCGGCAGCACCCGCCGCTTCCTGTACCTCTCTGCCACGCTCGCCATCACCGAGTTCAAGCTGCGCTTCTTCGGCTCGGTCCTGGGCTACTTCTGGCAGCTCGTCCGGCCGCTCCTCTTGTTCGGCGTCCTCTACTTCGTCTTCACCAAGTTCGTGAAGATCGGAGGGGCGGTGCCCCACTATCCGGTGATGCTCCTCGCCAACATCGTGCTCTACACGTTCTTCGCGGAGGGCACCGGAGCGGTGAGCTCGATGGTCGACCACGAGGGGCTCGTGCGAAAGATCCAGTTCCCCCGGATGGCCGTGCCGGTCTCCGTGGTGCTCACCGCCGGCTTCAATCTCGTGCTCAACACGATCGTGGTGCTCGGCTTCGCGTTGGCCAGCGGCGTAGAGCCGCGCTGGTCGTGGATACAGGCGCCGCTACTGATCGGCCTCCTCGCAATCTTCGCGATGGGCCTGGCGATGCTGCTGAGCGCGCTCTACGTGCGGTTCCGGGACGTCAAGCCGATCTGGGAGGTCCTGCTCCAGGTCGCCTTCTACGCCACGCCGATCATCTACGCGGTCGAGACGATCGACATCTCCCAGCGGGTGCGCGAGGCGATCATGCTCAACCCCCTGGCGATGATCATCCAGCAGTTCCGCTACGCGGTGATCGACCCGTCGGCGCCCAGCGCCGGGGAGGCGGCGGGCGGGGCGGCGATGCTGCTTGTCCCGATAGGACTCCTTCTAGGCCTGGCGGCACTCGGCTACTGGTACTTCAACCGCGAGGCGCCGCGGATGGCCGAGGACCTCTGAGAACATCCCCCGACCGCAACCCAGCGTCGCCCGTTGCGTTTACCCTGCGTGCGGATGGATCTGCGTTTCGAGCGGCGCCTCGTGGTCGTGCCTGCCTACAACGAGGCGGATACGGTCGGCGGCGTGGTCCGTGCAATTCACCGCCACGCGCCCGAGTGGGACGTGCTGGTGGTGGACGACGGGTCGACCGACAAGACCGGAGCCCAAGCCCGCCTCGCGGGCAGCGAGGTGCTGCGCCTGCCCTTCAACCTCGGGATCGGCGGCGCGATGCAGGCGGGGTTCGTCTACGCGCTGGAGCGCGGGTACGACCTGATGGTGCAGGTCGACGCCGACGGCCAGCACGACCCGGGTGAGATCCGCAAGCTGCTCGAGGCGAAGCACCGCCACGCCGACGTCGACATGGTCTGCGGCTCCCGGTTCCTGAGCGCCGACCGCGACTATCCCGCGCCGATCAGCCGCAGGACCGGCATCCACCTCTTCGCTTTCCTGCTCAGCCGCATCGTCGGCCAGCGGGTCAGTGACCCAACCTCCGGCTTCCGTCTCTACAACCGTCGCGCGATCGAGCTGTTCGCGCGCGACTACCCGCACGACTACCCGGAGGTTGAGGCGGTCCTGATGCTCCACCACCATCGGCTCCGCATGCGCGAGGAGCAGGTACGGATGTACGAGCGAGGCGGCGGCGTGTCCTCGATCTCCTCCGGCAAGTCCGTCTACTACATGATCAAGGTGCTGCTGGCCATCGGCGTCGGCCTGGTGCGGCGGCGGCCCGTGGTGTCGCCGGGCGAACCCGCTCCGGTCAGCTCCGCAGGGGCGGGGATCGGATGAGCACGCACCAGCGCGCCGTGGCGGTCGTGGCCACGATCGGGCTGCTGATCCTGGTCTTCGACCTGGTGCGCAGGCGCCGGCTGCTGGAGCGTTATGCGCTCGTGTGGATGGCGGTCACGGTCCTGCTGCTCCTGCTCTCCGCCTGGGCGGGCCTACTCGACCGTGTGGCGTACGCGATCGGGATCTCGTACCCGCCTTCCGCGCTGTTCGCGGCGGCCTTCGGCTTCGTCATCGTCCTGCTGCTGCACTTCTCGGTGGCCGTGTCGCGGCTCACCGACCAGTCGAAGCTGCTGGCGCAGCGCGTCGCGCTGCTCGAGCAGCGTCTGTCGCGTCAGGAGCGGGGCGAGCCGGCGCCGGCCGACTCCGACGCCGAGGTCGAGTCCGTGACCGCGGACCGGTAGGCCGCCACGAGCAACAGCGGCACGCCCGCAGCAACCAGGGCGAGCAGCACCCAGAAGGTCCACGCGCCTACCCACGCCGGTCGGAACAGCGCCGCGCGCTCGAAGGCCTCCGGCACCAGCCCGAGCATCGACTCCGGCTCGTCGCGCAGGAAGGTGACGGCGATCTCCGGCTTCAGGTCGGGATCGCCCAGGTAGTCCGGCGGCGTGTCCGGGGGGGCACCGTACAGCGCCATGCGGCGATCTCCCTCGTTGGTGACGCACACCTCGACGCGCTCCCCCGCGTCGATCTCGTCCAGGCTGACCTCGACCGTGGAGTTGTCGGGGTAGCCGGCAGGGACCGTCGCGCGGGCGGCGCCGACCATGACGGTGAGCGGCGGACCCGGCCGCCCAAAGCTCGCCGTGGCGAGCTGCACGCGCGAGAAGCCGGCCGGCACGTCGATGCCGGTGCGGCAGGCGCGCTCGCCGGGCGGCAGCT
>JBKGUS010000004.1:0-3983 GCA_046462295.1 Thermoleophilaceae bacterium
GATGTGGGACGCGCTGGTTCGCTTCGGCGTATTCGAGGCGGGCCGGCACCACGTGCGCCCGCTGAACGCCGACGGCAGTGCCGCCTCCTCCGCCTTCCTGCGCTCCGACAACGTGTGGACCGCCAGCATGCGCAACGTCTCGGGCCACAGAGAAACCAACAACACCGCCTGCCCGGGGGAGACCGTCATGGCGCTGCTCGACGAGCTACAGGGCGCGATCCACTCCGGCCTCGCCGACACCAGCCGCACCGGCATCGCGCTCGCGAACAAGAGACCCGGTGGCCGGGAGACCACGGTGGGCACCACGATCGCGTACGAGTGGGCGGCAGAGCAGCCGGAGAGCGGCTGGTCCCTGGCCGGCTACGAGTACTGCATCGAGGGCTGGTACAAGGCAAGCAGGAACATCAACATAACGTACCTGAGCGGCTACACGGCGGGAACGCAACCACGTCAGGCCTGGACCCGGGTGGACGCGAGCACGACGAGCAGGTCGTTCACCCCGGCCAAAGCCGGGCAGTACACCTTCCACGTGCGAGCGGTCCTCCGGGATAGCACCGGGGTCGAGCGCCGCAGCGCGTACGGGGCAAGGCACACGTACCGGGTGAGGTAGATCCCGGGACCCCCGCGCTCGGCCATCCAGAGCGGCATAGACCGGACCGACTCCGGCGACGTATCGCTGGCGGTGCTCGCCTTCCGGCGGCGCGACATCTACACGTGATCGAGGCCAAATTCTTCTTGTAGAAAAGGGGCAGCAGAGTGGCGTACACAGCCTGGTTTGACGAGATAGGCAAAGAGGACATCGCGCTCATGGGAGGCAAGGGCGCCAACCTCGGTGAGTTGACGCGCGCGGGGCTGCCCGTGCCACCCGGCTTCGTCGTCACCACGGGAGCGTACGATGCCTTTGTCGAGGCGGGCGGCCTGACGGACGAGATCCTCGGCCTCGCCTCGCAGCCGCAGGCGGACGATCCGGCCGCCTTCGAGGCGGCTGCAGAGAAGATCTACGCGCTGTTTGTCCGGGCCGCGACACCGGACGACGTGGCAGCCGAGGTTCGCGCCGCCTACGATCGGCTGGCGAATGCAGAGGGAGAGGCCGTCGCCGTCCGTTCTTCGGCCACCGCAGAGGACCTGCCCGGAGCGAGCTTCGCCGGCCAGCAGGAGACGTACCTCAACGTCCGCGGCGAGAGCGCTCTGATGGAGGCGCTCAAGGCTTGCTGGGCGAGCCTCTGGACGGCGCGGGCGATGGCCTACCGGGGGCGCCAGAGCATCGAGCCGGGATCCGTCAGCCTGGCAGTGGTCGTGCAGCAGATGGTACCGGCCGAGGCGGCCGGCACGTTGTTCACTGCCGATCCCGTAGGCGGCCGGCGCGACCGGAGCGTCATCAACGCGGCCTGGGGACTTGGCGAAGCGGTGGTCGGCGGGGAGGTTACGCCGGACACGCTGGTGGTGAACAAGCGGAGCGGGCGCATAATCTCTCGCGAGACCGCCGACAAGGAGCTCATGACTGCCTACACAGAGGAGGGCACCGGGCAGCGATCCGTGCCCGAAGTGCGGCGCCGAGAGGCGGTGCTCGACGACGAGGCGGCGGCGGTGCTGGCGCGCTTTGGAGCACGAATCGAGGATCACTACGGCGTGCCGCAGGACATCGAGTGGGCGCTGGCCGGTGGGAGATTCTTCATCCTGCAGTCGCGTCCCATCACCAACCTGCCGCCTCCGCCGCCCGGCGACGTGCGCTGGGAGCCACCCTTCCCCGGCTCCGCCTGGTGGCGCCGCCAGGTGGTCGAGAACCTCCCTGAGCCGCTCTCGCCGCTCTTCGACGAGCTGTATCTGCGCGAGGGCCTGGAGCTCTCGATTGATACTCTGATGGAGTTCTTCGGGTGGACACTCACCCTGGAGGACTTCGCCGACCGGCCGTTCTTCACCACCGTCAACGGCTACGCCTACTCGCGGGCCAACTACAAGCTCGAGTGGAGCACGGTCCCGACGTTACCGCGCGCCGTTATCGACGAGTTTCGTATCCTGTTCGGGGCTGAGATGTCGGCGTACTGGGGCGAGCAGGCGCTGCCCTCCTACCTGGCGAAGATCGAGCGGTGGAAGGCGGTGGACCCGGCTACCGCATCAGACGAGCAGCTCCTGGCCGGTGTGCGCGAGCTGGCTCTGGAGGACGCCCGCTACTGGTTCGCCTGCGCCCTGATGATAGGCCGCGCGAAGATAACCGACGCGCTGCTGGGCCGCTTCCTTACGCTCGCGGCCCCCAACCGGGGCCTGACCAGCGGGACGTTCCTGCGCGGCTTCCCGTCCCCTACGGTGGACGCCGAGACCGAGCTGGAGGGGCTGGCTGATCAGGTTCGTGCCTCGGACGAGCTACGGGCCCTCGTCACCGCCACGCCCGCCGTGAGCTTGCCCGAAACGCTGAGGAGCACGCCGACCGGCCAGGATTGGCTTGCCGCCTTCGCGCTGTACCTGGACCGGTACGGCCACCAGGTCTACAACCTGGACTTCGTCGTGCCCACGCAGGCCGACGATCCTCTGCCGGTCCTGCTGAGCCTCAAGGCGATGGTGCAGCAACCCAGGGGCGACCCGCGAGCTCGCCAGCGAGCCCTGGTCGCCGAGCGCAGCGCGCTCGGCGAGGAGACGGCGAGGTCCTTGGATCCCCTCCGCCGGCATCTATTCCGGCTTCTGCTCGGTTGGGCGCAGCGCTTCGGCCCGGACCGGGAGCAGGCACTCTTCTACATGGGTGCAGGCTGGCCAACCCTGCGGCGGCTGGCGCTCGAGTTGGGCCGGAGGCTGACCGAGAGCGGCTCGTTGCTGGCGGCCGAAGACGTATTCTTTCTCGAGACCCCCGAGATCGAGGCTGCTATCTCGGTGCGGCCCGCAGGCCAGGCCACGCGCGAGCTTGCGAGCCTGGGGCGCGAGCGGCGCGACCTGCGCGAGGTCCGCAAGCGGCTGCACCCCCCGCCGGTGGTACCGCCGGGCCACAAGGTGCGCTTCGGCCCGCTCGACATGTCGGTGTGGGAGACCCAGCGGCGCAACGAGCCAACCGGCGCGGTCCTGCGCGGCTTCGCCGTCAGCCCCGGGCGGGTGAGCGCCCCGGCGAGCGTCATCCGCTCGCCCGAGGACTTCTCGCGGATGGAGCCGGGCACGGTACTGGTGTGCCCTACCACGACCCCGGCGTGGACGCCGCTCTTCTCCCAGGCGCGCGGTCTGGTGACTGACGTCGGTGGTATCCTGGCCCACGGTTCGATCGTCGCGCGCGAGTACGGGATTCCAGCCGTCCTGGGCACCGGTATCGCGACCACCCGCATCAGATCCGGCCAGACCGTCCGGGTCGACGGGGATGCGGGCACGGTCACCCTTCTGGATGGGGTGGATGCCGGGCAGCCGTCGCCGGAGACCGGGTCTGAGGCGCGCAGCCCCCTGAACGCAAGAACGGTCGCACTCTTCGCTCTAGCCTCAGGGATCGTGGTCGCTGCCGTGGCCTGGCTGAGAAACCGCAGATGACGTCCGCGCGGCACCCCGGCACTTGCAGGGCGCGCTGGATCGTCAGGGACGGCGAACGTTCCTGATCGACTGACACGTTGCCTGGCTCTGATAAAGTGCCGGTCTGTATGAAGCGCGACGGGATAGATCGGCTGCCGCTGCGGGCGCGAGGACTGGCCGCGCTGCGCGGGGTCCTGCATTCGTCGGCGGCGCGAGACCTCCTGGCGTTGATGGAGCTTCTGGCGGCGGGACGACCCGACCCCAAGGCCGTCGCCGAGACCTTCGGGCGGTTGTGGGAGGAGCTGGCGCTGGAACCGGACCCCCTCCTCCCCGACGCCTGGCAGTCTCATCTCGTGGGTTGTCTGCTGTACGGCGAAAACCCCTTCACCCTGGGCGCCGAGAGGGGAGAGTTGCACCCCATGATCATCGAGCAGGCCTGCCGGGACCTCCGCACGCTGCAGGAGTTCTTCGATCTCGAGGCCGGGGTCCTGCTCCGCATGGTCGAG
>JBKGUS010000005.1:0-2918 GCA_046462295.1 Thermoleophilaceae bacterium
CCGGCGCTGCGTCCGCGCGCCTCGCCGCGACCGCGCTCGAGCAGGTTCTCGAGGTCCTTCAGCACGTCCCGCGTCTGGCCCTGGCCGCGCTTGAGGAGACCGGAGGTGATGCGCTGCGCGTCGCGTGCCGTGACCCGGCCCTGGTCGACCGCCTCGCCCAGCACCTCCTCGATCCGCTCGCGCGAGATCATGACCAGCTCCATCGGCTTGATCAGGTTCTTACGGAGCGCCTCGCGGAACTCTGCGACGGTCTTCGCCTCCACTCCCGCGCGGCGCGCGCCGCGGGAGGCGGTCGTCGCGGTGGTCGATGCGGCCTTCTGGGCCTTCTGCTGGCGACCGCGGGCCTGGCCGCCCTTCTTCGCGGCGGTCTTGCGCGACGCGGTGCTGCGCGACGCGGTGCTGCGCGATGACGAGCGGCCCGTCGCCGACCTCGTCCTCGACTTCGAGGTTGACCTGCTGCCGCCACCGCTCTGAGCCATGCGCATCTTCCTCCTGGAACCCGCCGAACGGGCGGGACTATGTCACGAACCGCGCGGCGATGGGCCGGTGATCGGAGAGCCGCAGGCGGCGGCCGTCGGGCTCGGTCAGCTCGCGCCGCGCGGGCGCGAGCCGGCGCGGCGCTTCGGCGATCTCGAATCCGCGAGCAAGCACGTGGTCGATCGCGTCGGATGCGGTGGGCTCGCGAAGGCCGAAGCGCTCCTCGAGCAGGGCGAACGGCTCCGGATCCGCCCGGGGGCGCAGGTTGAGGTCGCCCCCGAACACGAGCGGGGCGTCGCCGGACCAGCCCACGGCGGCCTCTGCGGCCGCCACCACCTCGGGGCCCGCCTGCGCGGGGCGCCCCGTGGTCGCGTGGAGGTTCGCGACGCACACCTTCGCCGCGCCGGGGAACTCGAGCCGGACCCAGTGCATGCGCCGCCGCTCGGGCTTGCGGGCGATCGTCAGCTCGCGGTGGATGGCAATGCGTGCAGGCGGACGCACGAGGATCTGGTTCGACCCGCCCTCCCAGGACGCGATCAGATCCGGGTTCAAGTCGGCGAGCAGGCCCTGCAGGGGCGGCAGGACGTTGCGCGAGGTGAGCGTGCGCACGCCGTTCGTGCCGGTGCGGCGGCGGAACTCAGTGAACCAGCGCGGCGGCGCCTCCTGCAGGAGCGCCATGTCCCATTCGAGCGCGTCCAGCACGCGTGCGAACTCGTCGAGGAGCGGGCGGTTGACCTGCACGTGGGTGGCGTTCCGCTCCGTCCTTCGCAGGAGGCGCGAGCGCAGCGTGAAGAGGGCCGGGTCGGGTGGGAAGTCGCGGCCGTGGTAGAGGTTCCAGCTGAGGACTCGCATTGGCGCGGCATTTCCTGACAGGCGACGAGCTTACGGCCGCGGAGCTGGAGCGGCTGATCGAGCGGGCCCTCGAGCTCAAGGCCGACCGGCTGGGCTCGCGGGCGCTCGAGGGGCGAAGCGTGGCGCTCGTGTTCGACAAGCCCTCCACCCGCACGCGCGTGTCGTTCGAGACCGGCGTGCACGAGCTCGGCGGTCACGCGCTGGTTCTGCGCGAGGGCGAGCTGCAGCTGGCGCGCGGCGAGTCGCCGCGGGACACCGCGCTCGTGCTCTCGCGCATGGTGCACGCGGTCGGGATCCGGACCGGGCCCCACGAGACGGTCGAACAGCTGGCCCGGCACGCGCGTATCCCGGTCATCAACATGCTCACCCACGACCACCATCCGTGCCAGGCGCTGGCCGACCTGATGACGCTCCGGGAGCGCTTCGGCCGGCTCGACGGACTGAAGCTCGCGTACGTCGGCGACGGGAACAACGTGGCGCGGTCGCTGCTGATCGCGTCGCGGCTCGCGGGCGTCGAGCTCGCGGTGGCCGCCCCGGATGAGCTGGCGCTGCCGGAGCTCGACTCCGTGCCCGTTGACGAGGCGGTGCACGGCGCGCACGCCGTGTACACGGATGTGTGGATCAGCATGGGCGACGAGGACGACGCAGAGCGCAAGCGCGCGCTCCTCGCTCCGTTCCGCGTGGACGAGGTGCTGCTCTCGAAGGCACGTGAGGACGCGGTGGCGCTGCACTGCCTGCCCGCCCACCCGGGCGAGGAGATCTCCGAGGGCGTGCTGTACGGCGAGCGTTCGGCGGTCTGGGACCAGGCCGAGAACCGCCTGCATGCGCAGAAGGCGCTGCTGGAGCTGCTGATCAGCTGACGTCGACTCCCACGAAACAGGAGGACCCGATGGCTAGATGGCTCGCCCTGCTGCTCGCCTGCACGGCGCTCGCGCTGGTGGCTGCGGGCTGCGGCGACGACGACGATGACGACGGCGGCGGTGGCGGCGCCGCCACGACCGAACAGCCGGCCGGCGGGGGCGGCGACGACGGCGGCGGCGGGGGCGGGGGCGGCGGCGGCGCCGAGGTCTCCGAGGAGGGCATCGCCTTCGAGCCCGCCGAGGTGACCGTGAGTGTGGGCGACACCGTGACGTGGACGAACAACGACTCGGTCGGCCACGACGTGACCGCGGACAGCTTCAGCTCCGGCGAGCCGGGAGGCATGGCGCCGGGGGACACCTTCGAGCACACCTTCGAGGAGGCGGGCACGTTCGACTACGTCTGCACCGTCCATCCCGGGATGGAGGGCACCGTCGTAGTGGAGTAGGCCGTCCGGTGTGACCCTCATCCTTCCCGCCGTCGGCAGTCCCGATCGGCAGGGGAGGCTTTGGTGGGGGGCACCAGGCGGGTAGCTCGAGTCGCATTGATGTGCACGCTGGCCTGCGCGGCGTCGGCCTCGCCGGCGTACGCGCAGGACGGCGGCGGCCTGGGGAACCTGGTCGGAAGGGCCGTGCAGGAGGTGGCGGGAGCGCTGCCGCAGGTCCCGCCGCCGCGGCCGTCCCAGCCGCCGGCCCCCGCGCCGGCCGCTCCGGCGCTGCCCGCTCCTGCGG
>JBKGUS010000006.1:0-8849 GCA_046462295.1 Thermoleophilaceae bacterium
AGGCGCGCCACGGAGAACTCGACCGCGACGAAGAACCCGTTCGCCGCCACTAGTACGAGTGCGAGGATAAGCTCCCCGGCCATCAGCCGCGGCGCCGAGAACGGGAGGGTCTAAGCGGAGGCTCGTCTTCCACGCCGTCGCCTGGATCGTAGCCAAGCCAACCGGCCGCGGAACAGCGGCGCCAGAGGGGCGGGACCGCCTCCCACCGCGTCGCGCCCGCTTCTGCTTTCGCCCGAAGAGCACGCGTCTCCGCTGGCGCCGCCGGCCGCCCCCTGCGGATGAGCGGCACTCAATGAGGCGGTCTAGTGGGAACTTCAGTCCCTCGGCATTTTCTCTGGCGATTTGCAGGGATTTTCGCGATCCGAGGTCCGAGGCGGCCGCCCGGCCTCAGGCCCTCAGCCTGGGGCGCCGCCAGCACCCATCTACCACCTCTCTGCTGGCTGGAAGTGGGATCGGACTCGGGGGTGCAGCCGCGGCGCTCAGCGTCATGGCTCTGACAGGGGCCGTCGGCGCGGTGCTCGGGGGTGTGCTTGTCGACCGGGTCGGCGTGCGCGCGAGCCTGGTGGCGATGAACGGCGTGCTCGCCGGCTTGGCTATCGCCTGCGCTGTCCTCGGGTTCCGTCGGCGCGCAGCACGATCGTGCCGTAGCGGGCGGTCGCGACGGCGGCCTCGCCGGCGGCGTCGGTGCGGCGGGCGATCTGCCAGGGGGCGGGCTCGACCTCGATATGGGCGCCGAACTCATGCGCGAGCCGGTGGCGCGCGACGTCGAACTGCATCGGGCCCGTTCCGCCGAGGACGGGCGCCTGATCGCCGAGCCCGCGGTCACGCAGAACATGCACGACGCCTTCCTCGTCGAGTTGGACGAGACCCCGGCGAAATTGCTTGTAGCGGGTCGTGTCGCGATTGCGCGCGTAGACGAAGTGCTCGGGCGTGAGCGTCGGCAGAGGAGGGAACTCGACGGGCTGGTCGGCGAAGACGGAGTCGCCGACGCGCAGGTCGCCCGCGCCGGTCAGCCCGACGATGTCGCCGGGGTAGGCCTCGTCGATGGTGTCGCGCCCCTGGCCGAACATGGAATGCGCGTAGTTGGCGTTGAACGCTCGTCCGCTACGGGCATTGACGACGCGCATGCCGCGCTGAAAGTGCCCGGAGCAGACCCGCACGTACGCCAGGCGATCGCGATGCCGAAGGTCCAGGTTCGCCTGGACCTTGAACACCTGCCCGGAGAAGGAACTGCTCAAGCTGCGTGGCTCGCCGTTGCCGGTCGGACGCGGCGCGGGTGGCGGCGCGAGCTTCGCCAATGCGTGCAGCAGGAGTCCCACACCGAAGTTCGACAGGGCCGATCCGAAGAAGACGGGGGTCAGCGCGCCGCGCCGGAACGCTTCGCCGTCGAAGCGGGCGCCCACTGCGTCGAGTAGGGCGAGCTCCTCCTCGGCCTTGGACCAGGCGTCGCCCTCCTCGCGGCGGGCCGCCGCGGCGTCGAGGGTTTGCTGCGGAGCCATCGTCGCGCCACCGGCCGTACGGGTGAAGCGGTGGAAGCTGCCGTCGCGGCGGTCGATCACTCCGCGGAAGTCGCCAGCGTCGCCGACCGGCCACGTCAGCGGGGCAGGCGCCAGCTCGAGTCGCTGTTCCAGCTCGTCGATCAGCTCGAGCGGCTCGCGACCCGGCCGGTCGTACTTGTTGATGAACGTGATCAGCGGAAGGCGCCGCTCACGCGCCACCTGAAACAGCTTGAAGGTCTGCTCCTCGATGCCCTTGGCGGCGTCGAGCAGGATGACGGCGGCGTCCGCGGCGGCCAGCACCCTGAGCGTGTCTTCTGAGAAGTCGCGGTGGCCCGGCGTGTCGAGCAGGTTGAAGACCAGGCCGGAGAACGAGAAGCGCAGGACCGTCGAGCTGACCGAGATGCCCCGCTCGCGCTCGAGCTCCATCCAGTCGGCGACGGCCGCGCGCCGGCTGCGTCGGGCCTTGACCGCGCCCGCCTCGGCAACCGCTCCTCCGTACAGCAGGAGCTTCTCCGTGAGCGTGGTCTTGCCGGCATCGGGATGCGAGATGATCGCGAACGTCCGGCGACGCTCGGCCTCGGCGGTCACCTCGGACTGCGCGGCTGTGCTCTTGATCGCGGTGGCCATCGCCTAGGCGACCTGCTCAGAAGGACGCCCTCGGTCGCCGCGACATGGGTCACATACGTTCACGTAACGGAAGGGTAGTCGCCGCGCGGGAGAAAGCCGGCGGGTGTGGAGTGTCTGCCGGTGTTTCTAGCGCTGCGTCGCGACTTGGCGACGCGCCCTGCGCAGCTCGCGCTTCAGCCTGGCGGCGAACTCCTCGGCGCGTTCGAGCTGGCGGCCCAGGTCCTCGGTCTTCGCCTTCGCTTCGGTGGAGAAGGACGCCAGTCGCTCGAGTGCCTGCTCGTACGCGCGCTCGCCGGGCGTGCCGCCTACAACAGCGTCGCGCGCGTCAAGAAGTTCGCGCATCTGCTGGATCGAGAAGCCGAGCGGCTTCATCTGCTTGATCAGGTCGAGGCGGGCGATGTCCTCTTCGCTGTAAAGACGGAACCCGCCTTCGCTGCGGTCCGAGGGCGTGATTAGACCCGCTTCCTCGTAGTAGCGCACCGTTCGCAGCGAGAGACCGAGCCGCTCCGCGACTTCGCCAATCTGATGCAGTTGCCGAGTGGAGCTCGTCGACCTCACGAATGGCGAGCATACCGGAGGGAGTTCATCACCTTGCCGTCACGTAAGAGTTTGCACGAGGGCGGGCGCTGGGCTGGTCAGGCTTCAGCTGCGGCGGCGGCCAGGGCCGCGGCCGCTTCGAGGACGTACCCGCGTCCGCGGGGGCCATCCTCGAGCGCGTCGATCCAGCGCGGTGGGATCGTCGAGGCGCCGTCGCGGGCGCCAACGATCGCGCCGGTCATGGCCCCGATGGTGTCAGTGTCGCCCCCGCAGCGGATCGCGAGCTCACCGCGTGCTCGAAGCCGTCGTGCGAGCAGGCGGCATAGATGGCGATCCACGCCGCGTGTGGCAGGCACTCACGTAACTGTACTGTTCCCGGCCAGGTGGCTCCGTACACCCAGAGCGCGATCCCCGCGGATAATCGGCTCGTCCGGTGACCGCGACAGAGTTGCTCGTCTGGGGCGCGCTGATTCACCTGATCGTCGATTGGCTGCTCCAGAACGAATGGATGGCAGAACACAAGCCCGATGTCGGTCATCCCGCCGGCTACATACACGCCGGCGCACACGCCGCCGCGCTGCTGCTCGTCTTCCCGCCGCTGGCGGCGCTGGGCCTCGGAGTAGCCCACTTCGCAATCGACACCCGCCGCCCGCTTCGCTTCTGGGAGCGGCTGGTGTCGCAGACCCAGGAGGGACCGGTGGCGGTGGCGGTCCACATCTGGCGAGATCAGACGCTGCACCTCGCAGCCATCGGCGCCGCGGCTCTGATCGTCGCGGCATGAGCCCGGGATGAGCGCGACGCTCCGGATCATTCCGCTAGGCGGCCTGGGCGAGATCGGCAAGAACATGACGCTTGCCGAATACGACGGTCGCCTGATCGTCGTTGACGCGGGGGTTCGGTTCCCGACGGCCGAGATGCACGGAATCGACCTGGTGCTGCCGGACTTCAGCTACCTGACCGAGCGGCGCGACGCGCTCGACGCGGTCGTCATCACCCACGGCCACGAGGACCACCTGGGCGGTCTGCCGTGGGTCATCCGAGAGCTCGGCGAGGACCACGTCCCGGTCGTCTACGCGCGCCCGCTGCCTGCCGCGATGGCCCGATCAAAGCTCGACGAGCACCGGCTCGAGACACGCGTCGAGCGGCTCGACCCTGGCGACGAGGTCTCCGCCGGACCGTTCCGGATCGAGCTCGTTCACATGACCCATTCCATCCCCGACTCCGCGGGGGTGGCGCTCACCACGCCACTCGGCACCGTGCTCTTCACGGGCGACTACTGCTTCGACCAGACGCCCGTCGACGGCCGCCACGCCGACATCGCCCGGCTCGCCCGGTTCGGACAGGAAGGCCTCCTCCTGCTCTGCGGCGACTCGACGAACGCCGACCGCAGCGGCTTCGCCTTGTCGGAGTCGGAAATCGGCCCCCGGTTGTTGGAGGTTTTCGCGCGCTGTCGGGGGCGCATCATCGTGACGAGCTTCGCGTCGAACATCCACCGCGTGCAGCAGGTCGCAGACGCCGCCATCGCCCTGGATCGGCGGATGGCGCTGATCGGCCGCTCGATGGTCAAAAACGCGAACATCGGCCGAGAACTCGGGCATATCCACGCCCCCGAGGGTCTGCTCGTCGATCCGGGGAAGATCGACCGCGTCGACGACGAGAAGCTCGTGATCGTCACGACCGGCTCGCAGGGCGAGCCGCTTTCGGCGCTGCGTCGGATGGCCTACGGCGAGCACCGCCAGGTCAGCCTCCGGGCGGATGACACGGTCGTCTTCTCGGCCACGCCGATTCCCGGCAACGAGCGAGCCATCAACGACACGATCGACCGGCTCTATCAGCTCGGCTGCGACGTCGTTACCGCGCTCGATGCCCCGATCCACACGTCGGGGCACGGGCATCGCGAGGAGCTCAAGCTGATGCTCAACCTCACCCGGCCGCGCTACCTGCTGCCGGTCCACGGCGACCACAGGCGCATCCGCCTGCACGCCGAGCTCGGCGAGGCCGTCGGCATACCACCGAAGTCCATCTTCAGAGCCGACAACGGCATCCCCCTCGAAATCGGCGCCGACGGCGCCCGACTCGGAAAGCCCGTCACGGCTGGCATGGTGTTCGTCGACGGGATCGAGCTCGGCGACCCCACCGAGGTCGCCCTGCGCCACCGCCGCGAGCTGTCCACGGACGGCATCGTGTTCGTCGTCGCCACCGTCTCGGCCCAGGACGGCAAGACCCTCGCTCCGCCCGAGCTGGTCATACGCGGCGTACCCCTGGCAGAACCGGAGCAGGACTTCATGGCCGCCGCGGGCGAGGCGGTGGGGCAGACCCTCGACCGCGCGGCGGGCGAGCACATCCACGAGGCCGACCTGATCCAGCAGCTCCTCCACGACGACCTTGCACGGTTCGTCTACCAGCGCCTGCGGCGACGACCGATGATCCTGCCCGTCGTCGTCGAAGTGTGACTCCTCGACTGCGCGCCTGATCAGGTCCCGCGAGGGACATGGTCAGCCACGATCGTCAGCGGCCGCCGCGATCGCTCGATCAGCGTTCGCGGCACGCTGCCTAGCACTGCCCCTGCCGAACGGCCACGCGCGGTCGCGCCGACGACCAACAGATCGGCGTGGGCCCTTTCTGCCAGCGCTTCGAGCTCCGCTGGCACGCGGCCCGAGCGCACCACGACCTCCGCATGCACGCCGTAGGGCCGGATTCGCCCCGCGAGCCGCTGAGCGGCGGCTTGAGCTTCGGCGCGATGATCGCAAAGGACCTGGCGATCTGCTGCGCGGCAGCCGGCGACACCACCGTAAAGGAACGGTCGAGACCCGGGAGAAGCGCGTGGCAGACGCTTCCAAGCGACGTCCGCAGCCGGCTCAGGCCGCGGCTGCCCACCACGATCTCGTCCGCCTTGAAGGCCACGGCGGTCTCCCGCAGGGCTGAGGCAGCGGCGCCCCGAGGATCCAGTAACCCTCCACCTTGCTCGAAGACAGCTCCCGCCGAGCTCGATCGAGCACCGCGGCCTCGGCCTCCTCCGCGGACCGCGCACGCAGCTGCGCATAGATCGACGTCCGCGCCAGGCAACGTCCGACGGCTGGACGGCGTAGCTCCCAAAGAGAACGATTACCCTAACGTAACAGGAGAGTAGCAGCGCCGACGGGCGCCGCGGCACATCGCAGCGCTAGGTCGCGGACAGCCACCCCGGGCTGCGATCCTCAGGCGGCTCGCAACGCGGGCAGGCCTTGACGGTGCTGAAGCCGATGATCGACTGCTGTGTGCCCCGAGCCTTCTGAAGCAGCGGAACACGCTTGGCGTACATCCGCTCGCCGCAGTTAGGGCAGGCCGAGGTGTCGTGATCCCAGCGGTGGCCGCACGACTGGCAGCTGATGTGCACGACGTCCGCCTCGCGCTCGCCGCGGAGGCGCTTGGTCTCGCCGCACTCGGGACAGGCGAACTTCACAACCGGGGACGGTAGCGATGATCTCCAACAGTGACGTAACGGTCTAGTCGCCGGCTGCCGCCAAGTGGGGGCGGCTGTCCCGATGTGTCGGCTACGCGATCGCGCCTGTGGCGGCGAGGGTAAGCACGACGACCCCCAGGCCGACCCGGTACGTCATGACACGCGGCCTCGCGGTCATCGCGGCCGGCGTTGACCCGCTCGCGGGCCCAGACGGGACCTTCGCCTCGGACCACGCCCTCGTCTGGGCGGACTGCTCGGCAGCGAACGCCCAGCCGTTTCGGCAATCTCGTACTGCCGGCTGTGAACCACGCGCCAATAACGTCGTCGACCGCCGATCAGTAGAGCGGCGCCGCCGCCCGCGTCGGGTATCCCGGTCAGCACGAGGGTCGCGTTAACTGGGCCGAGCTTGAACCCGCAGCTCTTCTCGGAAGCACAACAACGTGGACACGATCGACGGCGCACTCGTATCGGGGTCGCCGGAGCGTCGCGGAGTACGCCCGCCGCCCCGGGTGACCTCGGCTGAATCGTCTCGCGGTCGCCGAGGTCAAAGAGACGATCCGAGGTCAATCTCGAAGGAGGGGTTTGCGTGAACGCAGACGCCAGCACGCTGATGCGAGGACTCGACGAGCGGCTCGCGCGGGGGGTCGTGGCCGGGATTACAGCCGGGCTCCTGTTCCTGCTCGCGAACATGTGGTACGCGGACAGCCAGGACCTGCCCGCGGTCGCCCCGCTCTACGACATCTCGACGATCTTCTACTTCACCGATCAGCCCGACCCGGTGCCGGAGAACGCCGCCATCGGGTTCGTCGTCCATCTCGCCCTCTCGGCCGGGTTTGGGGCGCTTCTGGCTGTATTCGCTCCGCTCTTCGCCTCGTCGCGGTTCCTGGTGCTCGGCTCGCTGGGGTTCGGGCTCGTGCTCTACCTCGTCAACTTCCAGATCCTCGGACGCATCGCGTTCGAGTGGTTCCAGGAGGGACCGAACCAGACGTTCGAGGTGTT
Organism: Thermoleophilaceae bacterium; assembly: GCA_046462295.1. GTDB lineage: Bacteria > Actinomycetota > Thermoleophilia > Solirubrobacterales > Thermoleophilaceae > JACVRW01. The sequence goes on from JBKGUS010000006.1 coordinate 7,105, forward strand.
CGCTCACCTCGGCTACGGACTCCTGCTCGCTCCCTTCCTCGCCGGATACGTCGGCGCGAGGGAGCGCATGGGCGTTGGCGCCCGCGCCCGGCCGCATCCCGCCCAAGGGTAATCGGGTGGGCGTTGCTCTCTGAATCGACGGGCCCCCGGATGGTCGCGGGGCGACGGGCCCACCGAGTGCTCCTCCGCGGGGCGCTCCAACGCCAGCACCGAAATCGCGCGCTTGTCAGGGTGCGCACCACGCTGATCGATGGGGCCAGGCCCCGCGACGCCGCCCCCAACCAGGGCATCGTTCTTCGGCCGAGCCGGGACGTCGGCGCGGGTGGAGCGGCCGGTGGCGCGTACGCCCGCCACGAGCCCGCCGCTTCGAGCCCCTCGTTTCCTCGGCTAGGGAGGCGCCTGACGCCGCATCGGTAGCAGGGCGTGGCCATCGACGACGGCGGCGGCAATGTCGACCAGCTTGCGATTGCCGGTCCGTGCGTGATCGCGCAGCATCTGGAACGCACCCGCCTCGTCCACCGAGTGCCGTTCCATGAGGATGCCCTTGGCCCGCTCGGTGACGGCCCGGCGCCCGAAGGCGCCCTCGAGGTCGTGGTACTCGGCGAACCGGCGCAGGACGATGTCGATCGAGCTCTGCCAGTCCTTGGCTTCGGCGTCGGTGATGTAGGCGAAGATGCCGCGCTTGGACGCCTCCTTGATGAAGTCCGGATCGGGCGCGTGGATCAGGACGATGACCGGGCAGGCGGCCTCGTGCACGATCTGCTCGATCAGCTGGAGCGCGTGCTGGGAGCTCTCGCCGAGTCCCACCAGCGCGACGTCGGGTCGCTCCCTGGCGGTCACCGCTCCGACGTCGGCCACCTCGATCTCGCGGGCAATGACCTCGTGCCCGAGCGCGGCGACGATCGGTGCGACCAGGGCCAGCCGGTCTCTTCGCTCGTTGGCGATCAGCACGCGCAGATGCTCGGTCTCGCGATAACTCATCGTGCTTCGCATGGACAAGGTAGCCGGTGGTACCCTCCGCCTGCGCTTTGCCCCAGCGACCCGGCGAGCGCCCTCCGGCTCCAGCACGTGGCCGGCGAACGGTGCCTAGTTCACCTCGCCCGGAACGTCATCCAAGGAGCGGAGCATGTCTGACCCGTCGCAGCAGTCAGCCGGTATCCCGACGCACACCGCTCGCCCGGGCCCGTCCCAGCGAAACGGCTACCTCCGCGCGGCCCCGGAGGAGTCGATCGGCGATCGGGAGTGGGACGAGCACGTAGGACGTGAGGCACAGCACCAGGAGCTCATCGAGGCGACCTTCGATCGGGCGGAGGCCTACGCGCGTCTCGGCGATTTCGAGCACGCGCTCGAGTGGCTCGATCGGGCGGCCGCGCTTAGTGGCGATCTGCCGCCGGCGTATCAGATGAAGCGCGCACGGTGGAGTCGGACCTCGACGCTTCGACCCGCAGGCGTAGGAGCCGGGCGATGACGCGAGTTGCATCGGAGTTCTCCTCGGGGAGAGGGGCCCCGATCCCGAGGAACGCTACGCCTTCGAACTCGCCGGGACGCCGGAAGCCGGCTGGGCAGCCAGGCGCGGGCTGCTTACCCGCAACGGTGCCTTGCCGCGCGCCGTCCGTGACGACGTTCTCCTATTGATGACGGAGCTGGTGACCAACGCCGTGCGCCACGCGGACGCAGGGCCCGACCGGCTGGTGCGCCTCGAGCTCCGGCAACGGCGGGGCGCGGTCAGGGTGGCGGTCTGGGAC
>JBKGUS010000007.1:0-5580 GCA_046462295.1 Thermoleophilaceae bacterium
CGACGAGGGCGAGATCAACCGCAAGGTCGAGGAGGCCGCGAAGGTCCTCGACCTCGACCAGCACCTCGACCGCAAGCCCGCGAACCTGTCGGGCGGCCAGCGCCAGCGGGTGGCCATGGGGCGGGCGATCGTCCGCGACCCCGCCGCGTTCCTGATGGACGAGCCGCTGTCGAACCTCGACGCCAAGCTGCGCGTCCAGATGCGCACCGAGGTGGCCCGGCTCCAGGACCGGCTGGGAACGACCACCGTCTACGTGACCCACGACCAGACCGAGGCGATGACCCTCGGCGATCGCGTGGCCGTGATGCGCTCCGGCGTGCTCCAGCAGGTCGGCTCGCCGATGGAGCTGCCGACCTGCTGCAGCATCCCGGAGCGCATCACGGCCACCCGGTCGCCCAGCGTCATGGCCTCGGTCTGGTCGTGGGTCACGTAGACGGTGGTGGTGCCCAGCCGCTGCTGGATGCGCGACACCTCGGTGCGCATCTGCACGCGCAACTTGGCGTCGAGGTTGGAGAGCGGCTCGTCCATCAGGAACGCCGCCGGGTCGCGCACGATCGCGCGCCCCATCGCGACGCGCTGGCGCTGGCCGCCGGACAGCTGCGACGGCTTGCGGTCGAGGTGCGGCTCGAGGTCGAGGATTCGCGCGGCCTCGGTGACCTTCCTGTCGATCTCCTCCTTGTCGGTGCCGCGCAGCTGCAGCGCGAAGCCCATGTTCTGGCGCACGCTCATGTGCGGGTAGAGCGCGTAGTTCTGGAACACCATCGCGACGTCGCGGTCCTTGGGCGCGCGGTCGTTCACGACCTCGTCGCCGATGCGCAGCTCGCCCTCGGTGATGTCCTCGAGGCCCGCGATCATGCGCAGCGCGGTGGACTTCCCGCAGCCCGAGGGGCCGACGAGGATGACGAACTCGCCGTCCTCGATCGCGAGGTCCATGTCGCGCACGGCCTCGAAGCCGTCGGGGTAGCGCTTGGTGAGGCCGTCCAGCGTGATCTGGGCCATCGTGCTCCTCCTTTATCCCTTGACGGCGCCGGCGGTAAGGCCCGACACGATCCGGCGCTGGAAGATCAAGACCATGATGATGATTGGGACGGTGACCACGACCGCGGCCGCGGAGACGGCGCCGATGGGCTGCTCGAACTGCGACGCACCCGTAAAGAATGCCAGCGCGGCGGGCACGGTGCGAGCGTTGTCGGTCGAGGTCAGCGTGTTGGCGAAGATGAAGTCGTTCCAGGCGAAGATGAAGACCAGGATCGCGGTGGTGAACACGCCCGGCGCGGCCAGCGGCACGATGATCTTGCGGAAGGCCTGGAACGGCGTCGCCCCGTCCACGAGCGCCGCCTGCTCGAGCTCCCAGGGGATCTCACGGAAGAAGGCAGAGAGCACGTAGATCGCCAGCGGCAGGGTGAACGTCATGTAGGGGATGATCAGCCCCGGCCAGGTGTCGTACAGGCCGATCGCTCGCCACATGTCGAACAGCGAGCCGACGATCGAGATCGGCGGGAACATGGCCACCGCAAGTGCTCCCGAGAGGATGAGCGCCTTCCCGGTGAAGTCGAGCCGGGAGGTGGCGTAGGCGGCCATGGCCGCCAGCACGATCGAGATCAGCGTCGCGATGCCGGCGATGCCCAGCGAGTTGATCAGCGCGGCGAGGAAGGTGTTGTCCGAGAAGACGACGTCGTAGTTCTCGAACGAGAACCCCGAGAAGAACTTGCCGTCGCCGACCTCCTCCGGCGTCTTGAGCGAGAGCGACGTGATCCAGACAACGGGGATCAGCGCGTAGAGCAGGACGACCAGGATCGCGATCGACCAGAGCGCCCGCTCGCGGTTCGTGTGCTGCACCTCAGGTCTCCCCTCGCTGCTGGGCCGTGCTCGTGCCCAGGCCCTTCACGAAGAGGACGGCAATCAGGATCACGCAGATGAAGATCAGGATCGAGACGGCCGATCCCAGCCCCAGGTTCACCCGGTTGATCAGGACGTTGTAGCCCAGGATCGAGACGCTCTCCGTGCCGAGCGCGCCGCCCGGTTGGATGATGAAGATGTTGTCGAAGATGCGGAACGCGTCGAGCGTCCGGAACAGCAGCGCCACGAGGATCGCCGGCCTCATTAGCGGGATGGTGATCCGGAAGAAGCGCTGCATGGTGGTTGCTCCGTCCACCTTGGCCGCTTCGTGGAGCTCGTCGGGCACTAGCGCCAGCCCGGCCAGCAGCAGCAGAGCCATGAACGGCGTGGTCTTCCATACCTCGGCCAGGATGATCACGAGCAGCGATCCCTCGCGGCTGTTGAGCGGCTGGTAGTCGTCCGGGACGAGCGGCAGGCCGAACACGAACCCGCTGGTCGGGTCGAAGGCGTACCTCCAGGCGAACGCCGCGACGACCGTGACGATGCCGTACGGGATCAGAATGGCCGCGCGCACCGGGCCGCGGCCGAAGATCGCGCGGTGCATGACAAGCGCGATCAGCATGCCCAGAACGAGCTCGAGCGCCACCGAGACGATGGTGATGATCAGGGTGGTGGCCACGTCGGACCACCAGGTAGTCGAGGTGAGCACGTCGGCGTAGTTCGACAGCCCGACGAACTCCTTGTCGTCGGGGAAACGCAGGTCGAACCTCTGCAGCGACAGGTAGAAGGCGTAGCCGATCGGATATCCGGTCACGAGCAGCATCGCGATCACGGCCGGCGCGCACAGCGTCCAGGCCAGCTTGCGCTCGGCCTTGGCGCGCTCGGTGACCCGCTGCTTCGTGGGGGGCGGAGCGGTCCGAGCGGACGTGGCGGCTTCCATCAGAAGATCTCCCCCTGGCCGGCCTTCTCCATGCGGTCGCGCAGCTTCTCGACGATGCCGTCCGGCTCGATGCTCTCCGGCGGGTGGTAGGTCTTCTGGAGCGCCAGCGAGATGTCGCTGTAGGCGGGCGTGACCGGACGCGCAGCCGCGGTGTCGATCGACTCGCGCAGGAGGTCGGCGAACGGGAACGCCTCGGTGACCTTCTCTTCCTCGTAGACCGACTCCGTGGTGGGCGGCAGGCCGCCCAGCTCAGCGGCGAGGGCCTGGTGATCCTCGTTGGCCAGGCACTCGGCCGCCTCGAAGGCGAGGTCTGGACTGTTCGAGAACTCGGAGACGGCGAGGTTGAAGCCGCCGAGCGGCGGCCGGCTCGGCTGGTCCTTGACCGTGCGCGGGTAGCGGGCCCAGCCGATCTTGTCCTGGAAGCCCTCGATCGCCTCGGCGCTCGGGTAGATGAACGTGTAGTTGAGCTGGTAGTCGGAGCGGCCTTCCTCGAAGCCGAGCCGGCCCTGGTCCTCGCGGTTGGTGGACATGCCCGGCGGCGCCGCCGCCGAGTTCGCCAGCTTGCTCTCGACCTCGGCCGCCCGCGCGGCGCTGTCGTCCACCTGCGTCTCGCCGTCCTCGTTGACGAGTTGGCCTCCAGCGCCTGCGATCAGCGCGTTGATCCAGACCGTCAGACCCTCGTATTGGGCAGCCTGCACCTCGACGGACGTCCCGTTGTCGACCGCCTGGTCGATCATCTCGTCCCAGGTGAAGTCGTCGGGCGGGGCATCCACCCGGTCCTTGCGGTACCACAGCAGCTGGGTGTTGCTGGTGAAGGGGATCGCCCAGATCTGGTCCTGGTAGCGGACGGTCTCGAGCGGGCCCTCCAGCTTGCCCTCCTCCGCGGTGCTCTGGCGCTCGCCCTCCCAGGGCTTGATCCAGCCCGCTTCGGCGAACTCGGCGGTCCAGATCACGTCGAGCGCCATCACGTCGATGTCGTCGTCCTCGGCGGCGAGGCGCCGGACGAGCAGCTCGCGCTGCTGGTCGGCGATGTTCGGCAGCTTCACGTAGTTGATCGTGTAGCGGCCGTCGGCCTGCTCGTTGCAGTCGTCCACGGCCATCTGGTAGGAGCCGCCGGGCTCGTTGAAGGCGTACCAGTTGATCGCGCGCGGGCCGCTGCCTGCCTCCTCGCCGCTGAAGCCGCAGGCCCCCAGTGCGAGAGTCGCGGCGAGCGCCATGGCGGCGGGCAGATGTCGTGCGTGCAAGCTCCCCCTCCTCCTTACCCCGGAGTACCCCCAGGCGTGAAGGTTCAATCCACCGCGACCGCGGCCGCATGAGGGGCGAGCGCGCCGTCGCGGAGCGCCCCGGGGTGGGTCTCCAAACGCGGCTCGCCGCGTAGCGGCGCCGGGCGCGGCTCGGCGGTCGTGTTGACCGCCACGGCGTGGTCGCCGCGCCGGTAGGCGACGACCCCGTCGGCCGCCTCGATCAACTCGAACCCGTCGCCGAGCTCGCGCCGCAGCGCGATCAGCTCGCGCACGAGCGAGAGCATCGAGCCGGGGTCGTCGCGCTGGTCCTCGACGTTGCGCTCCGCCGGATCGACCGCGGGCAGCCACGGCTCTCCCACCGAGAACCCGCCCGTCGGCGAGGCGTCCCATTGCATCGGGTGGCGGAAGCGGTCGCGCCCCGCGCGGTCGTATCTCGACTCACCCGGCGGTCCGTCGCCCTGCGCGATCTCGTCGCCCTGGTAGATGAAGGCCGGGCCCGGCAGCGTGAGCAGCATCATCGCCGCCGCCCTCGCGTTCTCGCGCCCGAAGCGCGTGGGAAGCCGGCCGAAGTCGTGGTTCGACATGACCCACGCGGCCTTGCCCGTCTTCGCGCACGCCTCGATCGCCGCGCGCAGCACCGGCGCCTCCCAGCGGCCGAGCAGCAGCTCGAAGGCGAACGCGGCGTCGAAGTGCTCGATGTACGGCTGCCAGCGGGCGCTCGGCAGGTAGACCTCCCCGATCAGGAACGCGCTGCCCACCGCCTCCCGCAGCTTCGCGAGAGCCTCGCTCGTGCCCGGCCCGTTGCGCGAGTTGCTCAGTGCAAGCTTGGCCTCCTCGTCGTTGACCGGAAGCCCGTACGGCTCCGACGCGGGCGGGTCGTCGCGCAGCTCTGGGTCCTTCATGAGCCGGTCGATCGCGTCGATCCGGTACCCGTCCGCGCCGCGCTCGAGCCAGAAGCGGAGCACGTCCTGCATCGCGGCGACCACGTCCGGGTTGCGCCAGTTCAGGTCGGGCTGCTCGGGATAGAACGAGTGGAGGTAGTAGCGGCCGTCACGCGGCTCCCACGCCGAGCCGCCGAACGCTGCCACCCAGTTGTTCGGCCGGTCCGCCCAGATGTACCAGTCCGGGTGCTCGCGGAACCATGGGTGCTCGATCGACGTGTGGCAGGGGACCAGGTCCATCAGCAGCTTCAGGCCGCGCTCGTCGGCCGCCTCGGCGAGCCGGTCGAACTCCGCCAGGTCGCCGAAGACGGGGTCGACGTCGGTGTAGTCCGAGACGTCGTAGCCGAAGTCCGCCATCGGCGAGGGATAGATCGGCGAGAGCCAGAGCGCGTCCACGCCGAGCCAGGCGAGGTGGTCGAGCCGCGAGCGGATGCCGGCGAGGTCGCCGACGCCGTCGCCGTCCGAGTCCTGGAAGGAGCGCGGGTAGATCTGGTAGACGATCACCCCTCGGACACCGCGATGCGCGCGTGCAGCCGCGCCAGGGGCGCCGGGGCCCACCAGTTCCACTTGCCCAGCATCTCCATCAGCGAGGGCACCAGCAGCGCGCGGATGATCG
>JBKGUS010000008.1:0-4341 GCA_046462295.1 Thermoleophilaceae bacterium
GACCTTCACCTCGGGGAATGCGGCCGTCAACTCGCGCGTGGCGGAGATGCCGTCGAGGTCGGGCATGCGCACGTCCATCAGCACGACGTCGGGCTTCAGCAGCCGGACCCGGTAGGCGGCCTCGCGCCCGTCGTTCGCCTCGCCGACCAGCTCGATCGCGTCGTCGCTCGCCAGTACGCCTCGGAGCCCGGCCCGCATGAGGGCGTCGTCGTCGACGATCAGTACCCGGACGCGCTCGCTCACGCGTGGTCCTCGGGGACGGGCAGCCGGGCACGTACTTCGAAGCGTCCTTCGCGCGGTCCCGCCTCGAGGCTGCCGCCGAGCAGCGCCGCGCGCTCTCGCATCCCCACCAGCCCGTGGCCGCCTCCCTCGGCGCGAGCCGGCCGCCCGGGCACGAGGACGTTCTCCACGAAGACCTCGAGCTCGCGCTCCCCGAAGGCGATCTGGACACGTGCGTTGCCGTTCCCGTGCCGGGCGGCGTTCGTCAGCGCCTCCTGGATGATCCGGTAGGCCCCCCGGTCCACGGCGGTGGGGAGCGGACGGCGCTCGCCGTAGACGGTGCTCGTCACGTCGAGCCCCGCCGCGCGGTGACGCTCGACCAGCCCCTCGAGCGACGCCAGCCCCGCCGGCGGCTCGACCTCACCGTCGAGCGAGGCGTCCTCGCGCAGGACGCGGACCATCTGGTCGATCTCGCCCACGGTCTCGCGCGCGACCTCCTCGATCGTGGCGAACGCCTCGCGGGCCCGCTCGGGATCGCGCTCCGTCTGAAGGCGGCCCATCCCGGCGTGCACGAGGATCACGTTGATCGCGTGGCCCGCCGAGTCGTGCAGGTCGCGCGCGATGCGCCCGCGCTCCTCGGCGGCGGCCAGGCGGCGCTCCCGCTCGGCCTCGCGCTCGGCGCGCAGCGCGCGCTCCTCGAGCTCGGCCATCCGCTCGCGGCGTAGCCGGGCGCGCTCCCCGGCGAGCCAGGCGCCGCCCCAGACCGTGATCCCGAACAGGATCTCCGCCCCGAGGATGCCGCCGGCGATCACGTGCACCGTCAACAGCGCCGCCACGGCCCCGAGGGTGAGTCGTGTGCGTGCGCGCGAACCGTCGCTGGAGAAGGCAACCAGGTAGACGGCCACGGTCGGCCCGATTGGCGGGCCGACCGGCTCCGCGAGCGCGTACGCCAGGCTGCTGGCGAGGGCCGTGACGACGAACACGGCTAGCGGGGCGATGCGCCAGGCAACGAGCGGCAGCGAGGCGAGCGCGACGATGGCCACGTCGAGCGCGCCGAAGTCCGAGCCGGCCTCGTTCTCGCCTACCGCGAGCAGCGCGACGGAAGCCGCGAACGCCCCGACTGCGAGCGCGACGTCGAGCGGGTGGACCCGATCGAGTGCACTGGTGCTTGCCGTTCGCGATGCCATTTCGGCGAGCGTAGCGCGCATATCGCGCGTCTCGAATCGCCCCGGTGTGGGACTCGGCGTCCACCTCAGGGAGGACCCCCGAATCATCCCGGCGGACGTTTCCGGCCGGCGCCGGGGCCCGTACCGTCGCCGCCATGATGTCTTCGCTAACTCGCTGGGTCCTGTCCCACAAGCGCACCGTCGTCCTCGCCTGGGTCGTCCTCACGATCGCCGGCATCGCCGCCGCAGGCCCGGCCTCGGATGCGCTCAAGCCCGAGTTCTCGGTCCCCAACAAGGAGGGCTGGGAGACGAACGTGTCGATCACCGAGCGTTATCGCGGCACCGGCGGCGAATCCCCGCCGCTCGTACCCGTGGTGACCATCCCCGAGGGCGAGTCGGTCGACTCGCCGGCCGTCAAGCGCGATCTGGCGGCGATGGACGCGCGGCTCGAGCGAGCGCTGCCCCAGGCGCGCGTCGCCTCCTACTCCTCGACCGGGGACGAGACGTTCGTCTCCGACGACGGCCGCACCACTTTCGCGATCGTCCACCCGACGCCCGACCCGAGCTCGTTCTTCGGCGAGAACCCGAGGGCCGAGCGGATCGCGCGCGGCGCGCTCGAGGGCGCCACCGTGGCCGGCGAGCCGGTGAAGCTGACCGGCTTCGACGCGCTCATGGAGGACAGCGGCAGCGAGAACGAGGGCCCCGGCGTGCTGCTCGAGGCGGTGCTGGGCGGCGTGGGAGCCCTGATCGTGCTCGCCTTCGTGTTCGCCTCCCTGCTCGCCTTCGTGCCGCTGGTGATGGCGTTCGTCTCGATCATGACGACTTTCCTGCTGCTGCTCGGGCTCACCGAGCTGACGGCGGTCTCCCCCATCGTCCAGTTCCTGATCGCGCTGATCGGGCTCGGCGTGGCGATCGACTACTCGCTGCTGGTCGTCTCGCGCTGGCGCGAGGAGCGGTCGCACGGCCACAGCGGCGACGAGGCCGTGCAGCGCGCCATGGAGACCGCCGGCCGCGCAGTGGTGTTCAGCGGCGTGACCGTCGCCATCGGCCTGCTGGCGCTGATCGCGCTGCCGCTGCCGTTCCTGCGCTCGATGGGCTATGGCGGCATGCTGATCCCGCTCGTCTCGACGGTCGTGGCGATCACCCTGCTGCCCGTGGTCCTGGCAAAGCTCGGGCCGCGGCTCGACTGGCCGCACTGGCGCACCGACGACAAGGCGAGCCGCGCCTGGACCCGCTGGGCGCAGGCCGTCTCCCGGCGTCGCTGGCTCGCGGCCGGCGCGGGCATGGCGGTGATCGTGGCACTGGCGTTCTCCGCCACCGACCTTCAGCTCGGCACCTCAGACGCGAACACCGTCGCCCGCTCGGGTGACGCAAAGGAGGGCCTCGTGGCGCTCGAGCAGGCCGGGATCGGCGAGGGCGCGCTGCTCCCGCACGAGATCCTGGTCGAGGGCGGCACCGACCCGCAGAGCTTGGCGGCCGAGCTGCGCGGCGTCGAGGGGATCCACGGCGCCGTGGCGCCCGAGTCCTGGCGGAGCGGCGGCAGCGCGATCGTCGAGGCGATCCCGGTGCCGGACAGCGGCACCGACGAGGGCGGCGAGACGCTCGCGGCGGTCCGCGACACCGCGCACGCGGCAGGTCCGGACGTGCGGGTCGGCGGCCAGCCGGCGTCCAACGCCGACTTCATCGACGCCGTCTACGGCAGCTTCCCGCTGATGATCGCGCTGATCACGATAACCACGTTCATCCTGCTGGCGCGAGCGTTCCGCTCGCTGCTGCTGCCTGCGAAGGCGATCGTGCTGAACGTGCTCAGCATCGCCGCCGCGTGGGGCGTGCTGGTTCTCGTGTGGCAGCTCGGCTACGGCTCGGAGGCGATCTGGGACATCCAGGCAACCGGCTCGATCCCGTCCTGGATGCCGCTGATGGTCTTCGCCTTCCTGTTCGGGCTCTCGATGGACTATGAGGTGTTCATTCTGAGCCGGATGCGCGAGGAGTACGACCGCACGGGCTCGACCGAGACCGCGGTCGTGCAGGGCATCGGCCGCACCGGGCGGCTCGTCACGAGCGCGGCGCTGATCCTGTTCCTCTCGTTCGTCTCGATGGGCTCGGGTCCCGGGACCGACGTGAAGATGATGGCCACGGGCCTGGCGGCCGGCATCCTGCTGGACGCCACGGTGATCCGCGCCCTGATCGTCCCGGCGGTGATCTCGCTGATGGGCCGCTGGAACTGGTGGCTGCCGAGCTGGCCCGCGCGCCTGTTGCGCGTGGAGCCGTCGCTGCCTCGGCGGCCGGCCTTCGGCGACAGCGACGGCTAGTGCGGCGGCGCTACGCGGCGGCCTCGAGGATCGTCCCGAGCAGGCCCGGGAAGCGAGCCTCGAGGTCGTCGCGGCGCAGGCTGTTGAGCCGCATGGTGCCCTGCTGGCGCTGGCGGATCAGGCCCGCCTCGCGCAGCACCCGGAAGTGGTGCGTGCAGGTCGACTTCGTGACCGCGACGTCGAAGCTGCCGCAGGCGCGCTCGTCCCCACCGGCGAGGCCGGCGACGATCTCGAGCCGCACCGGGTCGCTGAGCGCGTGGAGCACGGTGGCCAGGTCGAGGTCCTCGACGGGGGGGTGCGGGATCTCGGCGGTGGCAGTGGCGGAGGTTGTGGTCATTTGTACGAAGCTCGTCGAACCGTTTGTTATCGTTCGACATCCATCGTAGTAGACCTGCCGAACAGAGGGGAACCTTGGCCGATCAACGAGACACGGACGCACGGGCCGACCGGAGCGACGCGGCGCTGGTCGCCCAGTACATACACGAGCTGTCGGAGCGCCACGGCGGATCAGACGCCGACGCGCTGGTGGAGCCCGGCCGCGAGGGACCCGACGACTGAGCCGCGGCGTCAGGCGGCGCGCAGCGCGGGCGCCGGGACGGGCGCCTCGGGCACGGCCACCGCGACCTCGGCGGACGCCTCGCGTG
>JBKGUS010000009.1:0-5084 GCA_046462295.1 Thermoleophilaceae bacterium
TGTGACCGGCGTCGTAGTATCGCTGTACCTCCGCCCAGTCGTAGCGCGGCTGGTTCTGGCTCGGAATTCCGAGGGCGCGGGCGTGGTAGGAGACGGTCGGCTTGCTGATCTCGAGAGCGCGAGCGATCTCGGCAAGTGTCAAGCCGTGCTCTCTCAGAGCCGCGATCTTCGCGCGGGTCTCGCCTGGCGGGGCCTTCGGCGCCACGAACACATGTTCGCTCATTCGGCGGACGGAAAGACGTGGGCGACGCTCCGTCGAGCCTCTAAGATTTCGTTCCTTGCGGGGTCGTCCAATGGCAAGACGTCCGGCTCTGGACCGGAAAATCGGGGTTCAAATCCCTGCCCCGCAGTTCGCCCCCAAGCGGCCGGTACGCATTCGATAGCGCGGGAGCCTTAGACGGGCGCCAGGCGCACTCTCGCCGGCAGGAACGGCAACACCCCTCGCTTGACGTACTCGCCGCCCGCCCTCACCAGCGCCTTCCGGACGAACGGCGGCGGCAGCGGCGAGAAGCCGTACTGCTCTCGGATCCTGTCCGGCAGCAGCGCGATCGTCACGAAGTTCGCCGTCTCTACCAGTGGTCGCGCCGCCAGCGGCACCGGCGGGTCCAGCACGATCGCCCGGGCGTGCTCTCGTGCCCACTCGGTGACCACCAGCGTGTCGCCGTCCAGCATCGAGCGCCGGTAGTCGTCGAGGTCGGCGAGCGTGCGCGGCATCTCGTCGGCGCGCAGCCCGAACAGCCGTCCGACGGTCCGGAAGTCCTTCCAGTACGCCACCTCGTCGTCGCGAGACAGCTCGCCCACGTACGTCCGGTACACCACGATGCCCGAGTCCACCAGCGTGAACAGCACCCACATCAGCAGCTCGGGGTCGTCGGCCCGGTACCCGGTGCCGGCCGGGAACCTCCCGGCCGGCTGACGCAGCCGCCCCCGCACCCTCCGGTGCATCGCCCGCACCCGCCGCGCCGCCTCGTTCGCCTCGGCTCGCGTGCCGAACCCGATCGCGTGCATCACCTGCGCCGTCCGCGCCAGCCTGTCGTACGGCTCGTCCAGCGCACTCGAGTGCGCCAGCAGCCCCGCCACGGCCAGCGGGTGAGCCGCCTGCATCAACAGCGCCCGCGATCCGCCCAGGGCGAGCACCCGCTCGCGATGCACGCGGCGCAGCATCGAGTCGTCGTCGAAGTACCCGGAGGTCGGGCGCGCTCGGCTCACCGGAGAGCGTCCACCCCGTCGCGGGCGCCGTCGCCATGGCTGACGAAGTCCCACACGTCCACGACGTTACCTTCGGGGTCCGCGATGTAGATCGAGCGGCTCCGCGAACGCGTCGATCACGGCTCACGCCGCCGCCGCGTCCTCCGGCGGCGTCGCCAGGACCGCGCGGGTACGTCGTAGGCCGAGCCGCAGGCGGCTCTTGGCGGTGCCGATGGGCACGCCGGCGACCCGCGCCAGCTCGGCGGTCGTGAGACCTCGCCCGTAGGCCAGGAGGATCGCGTCGCGCTGGGCCGGAGGCAGCTCGGCCACCACCGCCAGCACCCGGCCCGCCTCGTCGAGCAGCACGACGCGTTCGGCGGCCGACTCCTCGACCGGCTCCCGCGTGGCGTCGCGCACCCCGAGCCGCTCCACCGCCGCCGCGCCCGCGTTCCGCGAGCGCACCCGGTCCACTGCCCGGCTGCGGGCCATCATGGCCACGTAGCCGGGCAGGCTCCCGCGGCGCGGATCGAACTTGGAGGGATCGCGCCACAGGGCGGTGAACACGTCATGCACCACGTCCTCGGCGGCGGCCGGGTCGCCGAGCACGCGCTGGGCGGCGGAGAATGCGAGCTGCCGGTGGGCCAGGTAGGCCGCGGTGAAGCCGGCGTGCGACGTGAGGGCGATCACCGAGTCCTGATTCCTCCGAGAGACGTACTTAAACATGATGTGGAGCAAAATATGGACGGGGTGTTGAGTTGCTGACCATCGGCGAGCTTGCCGAGCGCACCGGCGTCCAGCCGGGCACGCTCCGCATGTGGGAGTCGCGGCACGCGTTCCCCCGCGCCGAGCGCCTACCGAGCGGCCATCGCCGCTACCCCGAGGACGAGGTCGGCTGTGTGCTCGAGGTGGTGCGCGCCCGGCAGAGCGGCCTCTCCCTCGGCGCGGCCATCGAACGGGTGGTCAAGTCCGGAAGCTTCGCCGCGGCACCGTCGATCTTCGCCGGGCTCCGCAAGCACCGCCCGGATCTGCCGCCCTACCCGGTTCCGAAGCGCTTGCTGGTGCCGATCTCGCACGCCATAGAGGACGAATGCTCGGCGCGCGGCGGCGGCGCCATCCTGATCGGCTCGTTCCAGCGCGAACGCTTCTTCCGCGAAGCCCAGGAGCGCTGGCTCACCTTCGCCCGCACGGCCGAGCTGACCATCGCCCTGGGCGACTTCGCGCAGGCCCACACCCGCGAGAACGGGCTGGTCGAGGTGCCGGTCGACCGCAGCCACCCACTCTCGCGCGAGTGGGCGATCGTGTGCGACGGCCCCGGAGTCAGTACTTGCATGGCCGGCTGGGAGCGACCCGCGCAGCGAGGGGCGCAGCGCGTCTTCGAGATCCTCTGGTCGGTGGAGCCCGAGGTCGTGCGCGAGGCCGCCCGGATCGGAATTCAGCTGGCGGCATCGCAGTGGCCGGAGCTGCGCGACCGCATTCCCGCCTGGCTGTCCGAGCCCCCGGAGACCGACGACGGCGCGGTGGAGCGCGCCACGGCCCTCACGAACCGGATGCTCGCCTACGTGACGGCGGCGAGCTAGAGCGAGGCGAGGTCGGTGCCGAGGTCCGCCAGCGCGCCGCGGTCCGGCTCCCCGCGCGAGGAGATGAAGCGGCGCGCGTGCTCGAGGTCGTCCGAGCGGCCGACCGACAGTGCCGCCGTCACACGCCCGTCGTCGACGTAGAAGGCGCAGAACTCGCCCTCCTCGATCGAGCCGCGCACCACCACGTCGCCGGACCCAGGCCCCACGTACTCCATCGAGGTCCAGTCGGCGAGGTCTGAGAAGAAGTACGGGATCACGTCGTGCTCGACACCGCGGCCGAGCATGTTGAGCGCGGCCGTCTTGCCCTGGTTGAAGGCCACGTCCCAGTGCTCGATCCGCATCGGGCGCCCGTGCACGGGGCTGTCGTACTCGCACATGTCGCCGGCCGCGAACACGCCCGGAACCGAGCTCTCGAGCCCGGCCGTGCACTTCACGCCGCCGGCCCCCCCGAGCTCGAGTCCCGCGGAGCGCGCCAGCATCACGTCCGGCATCACGCCGATCCCGATCACGACGAAGTCACAGTCGAGCTCGAGGCCGCCCTTGGTCACCACGCGGCGCACCTTGCCGTCCGAGCCCTCGAACCGCTCGACCTCGTCGCCGCCGTGGATCTCGACGCCGTGCTCCGCGAGCACACCGTGGAAGTAGCCGCCGACCTCCTTGCCGTAGAACCGGTCGAGCGTCACGTCCTCCTGCATCACCATCGAGCAGCTCACGCCGTGCGCCGCGGTCAGCGACGCCGAGACCTCCGTGCCGATGTAGCTACCCCCGATCACCACCGCCCGCTCGCCCGCCGCGGCGGCCGCCTTGATCGCGTCCGAGTTCCCGAACGCCCGCACGTAGTGGATGCCGTCGAGGTCGCAGCCCTCGAGTCGCAGCCGGCGCACGTTTGCGCCCGTCGCTACGAGTGCGTTGCCGAACTCGATCTCGTCCTTGGTCGAGAGCGTGGCCACGCGCTCGCGCGGGTCGAGCTTCATCACGCTGGTGCGCGTCATCAGCTCGATGTCCTGCTCACCCCACCACTCGTCCGGGCGGAACAGGGCGTCCTCGCGCGACTCCTTCGACTGTAGGTAGCCCTTCGTGAGCGGCGGTCGGTTGTACGGGGGGTCGGGCTCGCGGCCGACCAGCAACACCGACCCGTCGGCGCCCTCCTCGCGCAGCCAGCGCGCGCAGTTCGCAGCGGCGAGGCCGCCGCCGATCAGCAGGTGGTCGATGCGGCGCGCCACGCCAAGCGCCTCAGGCCGCCGCGCCCGAGCGGTCGGTGAAGCGCGCGGTCACCCGCGGCTCGAGCCCCACGTCGAGCACGAGCAGTACCTCGTCGCCCGCTTCGACGACGGAGTCGCCGCTCGGCACGAAGCCGCCGCCGTCGCGCAGGATCGAGATCACCAGCGAGCCGTCCGGCAGGCCGAGGTCCTTCACCGCAAGCCCGGCGGCCTCGGAGCCGTGCGCCACCTCGAGCTCGATGATCTCGAGCCGCTCCTCCGGGAGGTCGAGCAGGTGCACCAGGCCGTACTTGGGCACCTCGTGCTCGATCAGGCGGAGGATGAGGTCGGTGGCCGAGATCACCGGCTTCACGCCGAGCAGCTCGAAGTGCTGCAGGTTGCGCGGGTTGTTGCAGCGCGAGATCACCCGCTCGACGCCGTACTTCTCGCGCGCCACCTGTGAGATGAGGATGTTGTCCTCGTCGTCGCCGGTGACGGCCACGACCAGGTCGGCGCGCTCGATGCCGGCGCGCTCGAGCACCCACAGCTCGGACCCGTCGCCGTACTGGGCGCTGTGCTCGAGCAGGAGCTCGAGCACAGCGCCCACTACGGCGACGGCTCGGAGCTGTGGGTGCTCGAGCGCGCCGGGATCGAGCGCGCCGACCTCGTCGTTGCGGTCACGGGCGACGATGAGGACAACATCCTCATCTCGCAGGTGGCGCGCGAGAAGTACGGCGTGGGGCGCATCGTGGCGCGCTGCAACAACCCGCGCAACCTGCAGCACTTCGAGCTCCTCGGCGTGAAGCCGGTGATCTCGGCCACCGATCTCATCTTGCGCCTGATCGAGCACGAGGTGCCGAAGTACGGCCTGGTGCACCTGCTCGACCTCCCTGAGGAGCGGCTCGAGATCATCGAGCTCGAGGTGGCGCATGGCTCCGAGGCGGCGGGGCAGGCGGTGAAGGACCTCGGCCTGCCGGACGGCTCGCTCGTGATCTCGATCCTGCGCGACGGCGGCGGCTTCGTGCCGAGCGGCGACTCCGTCGTCGAAGGGGGCGACGAGGTACTGCTCGTGCTCGACGTGGGGCTCGAGCCGCGGGTGACCGCGCGCTTCACCGACCGC
>JBKGUS010000010.1:0-3902 GCA_046462295.1 Thermoleophilaceae bacterium
CCTCGATCGTGCGGGCCGCGCCCTCGAGGCGGGCGCGGCGCATCTCGGTGCGCCCGTCGTCGATCATCACCGACTTGCCGCCGCCCAGGTCGAGCCCCGCGGCCGAGGCCTTCAGCGTCATCGTGCGCGCCAGCCCCATCACGTCGTCGAGCGCCTCGCGCGGCCGCCCGGGTAGCGCTTCACGCGCATCCCGCCGAGCGACGGGCCGAGCACCGTGGAGTGCACGGCGACGATGAACCGCAGTCCGGTCTCGGGGTCCTGGCGAATCACCACCTGCTCGTGATCGTCGTCGCCCATGGTGGCGGCGATTGGATTCGAGAGGGCCTGGGTAGCAATGGTCATTATGGTTTACCATATACCCGGTGCCGGCTGGCTTCAAGCGGGCCGCGGAGTGGCGTTCGTGTACCGCGAATGGTAAGGTGCGTTCACCAATGCTTGAGAGGGAGGAGCTCTCGATGACGTCGACGGCCCAGCGCCGCCGCAGCGCGCACCCCGGATCGCCCGGTCGCTTCATGCGTACCCGGAACGGGATGCCCCAGCGCGCCCGCCGTGACGTCTCCCTCGACGACAAGTACCTGCTCCCCGAGGGCCGCGTGCTGCTCACCGGCGTGCAGGGCCTCGTGCGGCTCGTGCTCGAGCAGCACCGCGCCGACCGCGCCCGCGGCCTCCACACCGGCACGATGATCTCGGGCTACCAGGGTTCGCCGCTCGGCGGGCTCGACAAGGAGCTCCAGCGCAACCGCAAGCTGCTCGACGAGCACCACGTCCGCCACGTGCCGGGCCTCAACGAGGAGCTCGGCGCGACTTCGGCGTGGGGCAGCCAGCTGACCTCCAAGCTGCCCGGCTCGAAGTACGACGGCGTGCTCGGCATGTGGTACGGCAAGGCGCCGGGCCTGGACCGCGCCGCCGACTCCCTGCGCCACGGCAACTTCGTCGGCGTCTCCCGCACGGGCGGCGGACTGGCGGTGGTCGGCGACGACCCGAGCTGCAAGTCCTCCACGATCCCGAGCGCCTCCGAGCCGATGTTCGCGAGCCTCCACATGCCGATCTTCTTCCCCGGCAACGTGCAGGAGGTCGTGGACCTCGGCCTGCACGCCTACGCCTGCTCGCGCGCGGCGGGACTGTGGGCCGGCTTCAAGGTCGTCACGAGCGTGGCCGACGCGGTCGGAACGATCGAGGTGGCGCCGGACCGCGTCGCTCCGGTGCTGCCCGACCTCGGCTACGAGCACGAGCCGACCGGCCACCTGCTGGCGCCGCCCTCGCTCGAGATGGAGCACACCCTGTTGGGCGTACGCACCGACCTCGCCCTCGCCTACGCACGCGAGAACGAGGTCAACCGCATCGAGGGCGCGAAGGACGCCTGGCTCGGGATCGTGGCGGGGGGCAAGCCCTACCACGACCTGATGCACGCACTGCGCAACCTCGGCCTCGGCGAGGGGGCGCTCGAGCGCGCCGGCATTCGCATCCTCAAGCTCGGCATGGTCTGGCCGCTCGAGCAGGAGATCGTGCGTCGGTTCGCCGGCGGCCTCGGCGAGATAATGGTCGTGGAGGAGAAGGGCCCGTTCGTCGAGACCCACCTGAAGGAGGCGCTCTACGGCATGCAGGGCGCTCCGCTCGTGCACGGCAAGCGTGACGAGCAGGGCGAGCGCCTGCTGTCCGCCGAGCTCGACCTCGACGCCGACGTGATCGCCCGCGCCGTCGCGGCCCGCCTCGGCCGGAAGATCCAGCTCGACTCGGTCGAGGCCTACATCCGCCGGCTCGACTCGATCGAGAACCGCGGCCGCGAGCTGCCGATGATGGCCGGCGGCGCCCAGCGCACGCCATTCTTCTGCTCCGGCTGCCCGCACAACTCGTCGATCAAGGCCCCCGAGGGCACGCTGGTCGGCGCCGGCATCGGCTGCCACACGATGGTGCTCCTCAACCCCGAGGGGAAGGGCGAGATCACCGGCATCACGCAGATGGGCGGCGAGGGCGCGCAGTGGATCGGCATGGCGCCGTTCACCGAGGACACCCATCTGGTCCAGAACCTGGGTGACGGCACCTTCCATCACTCCGGCTCGCTCGCCATCCGCGCAGCGGTGGCCGCCGGCGTGAACATCACCTACAAGCTGCTCTACAACGAGCACGTCGCGATGACCGGGGGCCAGGCCATCGAGGGCCAGCTGTCGGTGCCCGACCTGACGCGCTGGCTCGAGCTCGAGGGCGTCAAGCGGATCATCGTCACCACCGAGGAGCCCGAGCGCTACAAGGGCGTCACGCTGTCCCCGATCGCGGAACTGCGCGACCGCAAGGAGCTGCTCGCCTCCCAGCAGGAGCTCGCGCAGGTCGAGGGCGTGACCGTCCTGATCCACGACCAGGAGTGCGCGGCCGAGAAGCGGCGCTCTCGCAAGCGCGGCACGCAGCCCGAGCCGGCCGAGCGGATCTGGATCAACGAGCGCGTCTGCGAGGGCTGCGGGGACTGCGGCGAGAAGTCGAGCTGCCTGTCCGTGCTGCCTGTGGAGACGGAGTTCGGCCGCAAGACTCGGATCCACCAGGCCTCCTGCAACAAGGACTACTCGTGCCTCGAGGGCGACTGCCCGTCGTTCCTCACCGTCGTCCCGGGCGAGAAGGCGAAGCACGTGACGCCCACGCTCGAGGTGGAGCTCCCGGAGCCCGAGCGGCTCGTCTCGGACGAGGACTTCGGCGTGCGCATGATGGGCATCGGCGGCACCGGCGTGGTGACCGTGAACCAGGTGCTCGGCATGGCCGCTCTGATGGACGGCCTGCACGTGTCCGGCCTCGACCAGACCGGCCTCTCGCAGAAGGGTGGGCCGGTCACCTCCGACCTGCGCCTCTCGGGCGAGCCGGTCCCGGCGGCCGCCAAGGCACCGGCCGGCTCGATCGACCTCTATCTCGGCTTCGACCTGCTCGGCGCGGCGAGCGACAAGAACCTCGTCACGGCGGCGAGCGACCGCACCGTGGCGGTGGTCTCGACCAGCGCGGTGCCGACCGGCCGCATGGTCGTGGACGTGAACGAGCGCTTCCCCGAGCTCGCGCACCAGCTCGACAAGATCGACGGCGCCACCCGCCGTGAGCACAACCTCTACCTCGACGCGCAGCGGCTGTCGGAGCGCCTCTTCGGCGACCACATGATGACCAACACGCTGGCGCTCGGTGCGGCGTACCAGCGCGGCATGCTGCCGGTGTCGGGCGAGTCGCTCGAGGCCGCGATCCGCTTGAACGGCGCCGCTGTGGAGAAGAACCTCGCCGCCTTCGCCTGGGGCCGCGCCGTGGTGGCCGCCCCCGACGAGGTGGAGCGCGCCACGCAGTCGCCGGAATCGGTCGTGCCGGTGCGCGAGCTGTCCCAGGCCGAGCGCGAGCTCGTGGATCTGGCCGTGGACGGCGACCGGGACGAGCTGCGCCGGCTGGTCGAGGTGCGCGTGCCCGAGCTCGTCGCCTACCAGGACGAGGACTACGCGCGACGCTACGCCGAGACCGTGAGGCGTGTGCACGTGGCCGAGCAGGAGCGCACGCCCGGCCACTCGGAGCTGACGCAGGCCGTGGCCCGCCACCTCTTCAAGCTGATGGCCTACAAGGACGAGTACGAGGTCGCGCGCCTGCATCTCGACGCCGTCGAGCAGGCCAAGATGCGCGCGGAGTTCGGCGAGGACGCGAAGGTCTGGTTCAACCTGCACCCGCCGATGCTGCGGGCGATGGGTCTCGACCGGAAGCTCAAGCTGGGCAGCTGGTTCGTGCCCTCGTTCAAGGTGCTCTACCGGATGCGCCGGCTGCGCGGCACGCGGCTCGACCCGTTCGGGAGGGCCGAGGTGCGGCGCGTGGAGCGCACCCTGATCCGGGAGTACGAGGACATGGTCGGGCGCACGCTCACGAAGCTCAGGCCGGAGAACCACCCGACCGCGCTC
>JBKGUS010000011.1:0-24689 GCA_046462295.1 Thermoleophilaceae bacterium
ACCTCCGCGGCCAGCCGCGTCTTGCCGCAGCCGCCGGAGCCGGTCAGCGTCACCACCCGGGTGTCCGCGACCAGGTCAGCGAGCTTCGCACGTTCACGCTCGCGGCCGACGAACGCCGCGACCCCAACAGGCAGCCCGCTCCGCATCTCCATGGACTCCATCCCGCCCCGATCGTACGAGCAGGCCGTCACATGCGCCCGTGCACTTCCCGCGGCGGTGGTCGGGTAGCCGGGACGCATCGCTGCGTCCCGGCCCCTCAGACCGGGCGTGCGGCTTTCGACGTCCGCGACGCACCCCCTCTCGCTGACCGCGCGGTTCTACGCGGCAGCCGTCGCCGACTGCGCGAGCCCCAATGGCCGCTCCGAGAATGCCTGCTCCGCGTCGACCTCGTAGCACCTGTTCGTGCTGGAGTCGCCGAGCGTTGCATCGACGTACTCCTGTATCGCGTCCAGGGAATCGGCCTCCCAGAGACAGGCGACCGCCGACCCATCCCGGCTCGGGTAGAACTGAAGGACCCTCGCCCCCCGGGGCGCGTCCTCGCCCCGCTTCATCCTCTCGCCGCGCGGGAACGCCGTCCGCGGATCCTTGATCTGATGTTCGACGATCACGTACATGCGCTACCTCCTGTCGTCGCTTCCCCGAGTCGCGTCCGAGGCCTGCACCGGGCGCCTTGCTCGCTCGGTTGACGTCGGGATCGATTACCAATGACAGCGACGGTACGCCGGGGAGGGCCGGACGGCATCGCCTGGACGTACCAACTTCGCCGCGTGGTCCGTTCGTACCAGAGGGTCGGGTCAGACCAGCTCGTGCCGGAACGCGAACGCGGTGGCGGCGGCGCGTGAGGAAACTCCGAGCTTGGCGAAGATGTTCTGGAGATGCCGGCGGACCGTGTGGTCGCTTATCACGAGCTCCGAGGCGATCTCGCGGTTGCTCTTCCCGGAAGCGACCAGGCGCAGCACCTCGCGCTCGCGCGCCGTCAGCCCATGGCCTTCCCTAGGCGAGGGGCCTGGCATCGGCGAGTCGAGCTGAGACGCCCGGATGGGACGAGGGGCAAGCGTCCGAGTCGCCAGTCGGCTCGCGCCCGCTCGTGTGGGTTACCGGTAGCCGCCGATGCGGGCCGCCGCAGGTTCACCTGGTGCCATCTCATCGCGCCGCCCAGATGGCGACCTGCGCGAGGAGAACGCGCTACGCCGCCGTTCCGTGAGCTCCAGCGATCACGAGATGACCTGTCGAATACGTGGGCGGGGCGGAGGAGACGTGAGTCGCCGGTCTGGCTCACGGCGTCGCGCTGCTTTGCCCTGACCGGGGCCCAGAATCAGATGCCGCGCGCTCGCCCCTCCTGGCGCAGCGGCCGAGCTTCAGCCAGCCTTGAAGCTGGCCACATGGGTTGGAGTGAGGCTGCGCCGCGCGCCACCGGACTGCCTCAACTCGGGGCCGGTGCCACGTTCTTCTGCGCTCGTGCATGGCCTCGTGGCATGGGGAGAAGTCCCGATAGCCGCCGGCCAGCGCGCTCGGTAGCGTCGAGCGCGGACGACACTTGAGAGGTCGCCGGACGCACGCAAGTGGAGGAAGCCGCATGAGGCGAGAGCTCACGCACACCGCCGCGGTCCGCGAGATCTACGCGCGGACCCTCGCCGCGTCGCCGCTGACGGGCCGATACGTCGAGGTTGAGGGCCGCCGGGTCCACCTGCTCGAGACGGGCGAGGGCCCACCCGTTGTCGTCCTGCACGGTACCGGCGGACCGGCGCTGTTCTACCGGCCCCTGCTCGAGCGGCTGGCCGGGGTCCGAGTGCTCGCCCCGGACCGTCCGGGCCAAGGGCTCAGCGAGCCGGCGGAGCTGCCGCGGACCGGTTACCGGAGGGCAGCTGTGGCGTGGATGGAGCGCCTACTGGACGCCCTGGACCTCGAGGCCGCCACGCTGGTTGGCCATTCCATGGGTGGGCTGTGGTCGCTGTGGTATGCGCTGGAGCACCCGACCCGGGTGTCGCGACTCGTGTTGCTCGGCGGCCCGCCCGCGCTGCCGGGCGAGCGCACGCCGCTGCCGTACCGCATCATGGCGACCCCTGGCCTCGGACGGCTGGCGCAGCGGCTGGCGCCGCCGTCTGAGAAGTCGCTGCGGCGGTTCGCCCGGATGGTCGGCGAGGAGCGAACGCTCGCCAATCACAGCGACCTGATCGAGCTTTTGGTCGCCGCCGGGCGGGATCCCCTCGCCGCGGCTACCGACCGCAACGAGGTGCATGCAGTCCTCGCTCCCTACGTGCTGTTGTCGCCGTCGCGCTTCCGCCGCGCAAGCCGCATCGCGTCCGACGAGCTGCAGCAGTTGCGCGTGCCCGTCCTGTTGATCTGGGGAGAGCGCGAGCCCGTCGGCGGCGTACCGGTCGCGCGCGACCTCGCAGAGCTGCTACCTCATGCGCGGCTCGAGCTCCTAGACGCCGGTCACGCGCCGTGGCTCGGCCACGCCCAGAGCCTCGCGCCGATGATCGCCGACTACTCGATTCCGGCAGGACCGAGTCACGGCGTTGCCTGATTCGCCACAGCAACTGCGTCTCCGGACCCTTGCTCGTCTGTGAGCGCAGATCGCCGGTTCGTGGGAAACGCTCCGCGCGGCTGTCATCTGTCGCCGCCCGAGCGCACGAACGCGCACAAGAGTCCTGATATGCGTTTCGGGTCACCGAGCCAGACGGCGTGACCCGCGGCAACCACGTCGAGTTGCGCGTCGGGAATCAGGCTCGCGACGGCCTGCGCCACGTCGACCGTTCCCACCGGGTCGTGGTCGCCCCAGATCAGCAGCGTGGGAACGCTCAGGTGCCGCAGCTCGCTCGGTTGCACGCGCAGCGAGCGTCGGAACCCGAGCGGGGTGAGGATCGCGCGCAGTTCGGCGAGATCCGTGCTGAGGCGATTGGGTCCCGGCCGGCGGCGACCATCGCGTTGATCAGATCCGGATGGCGAACGATCGTCTCGCCCTCGCCCATCGACGACATCATCCGCACGACCATCTTCGCGCCCGGCTTCACCAGGCGCCGGCTTCCGCTTCGCCTACGAAACCGGGACCCACACAGAACGTCACCCAGACCGCTGCCCTTCGTCCAGGCAGGCCCTTCCGCGCCGCCTACAGAGACGCATGCACCTCCACAAAGGGAGGAGCGACGGTCCTCCCCGGCCAGTGCTCGATCCGCTGGGGAGATCGGCGCGCTGCGCGTCGTTCACGGTCGGGCAGACGAACACCCCGGTCTGCGGAGTGCCTGGGGGTCCCGACGGTTCCGGCGGCGGCCTCTACGCCCACTTCGACTCGAAGGAGGAGCTCCAGCTCGCCACCATCGACGAGGCCCAGGACATCTTCGTGCGCGAGGTAACCCGTCCCGCGCTCGCACACCCCGAGGGCGTCGCACGGATCCTCGCCCTCTCCGACGCCTTCCTGTCGCACCTCGAGCGACGGGTCTTCCCCGGTGGCTGCTTCTTCGCCGCCGCCGCCGCAGAGTTCGACACCCACGACGGACGCGTCAAGGAGAGGATCCGCGACTTCTTCGAGCACTGGCTCAGGGACATTTCGGACATGGTCCGCGACGCCCAGCGCCGCGGAGAGATCGAAGCCGGCGTCGACGTCCGACCAGCTCGCCTTCGAAATCGACTCCCTGCTACTCGGCGCCAACGCGGGCTTCGTGCTCTTCGCCGACGACAACGCGCTGCAACGGGCGCGGACAGGGATACGCCAACGCGTCCGGCTGGCCCGCGAGACAAGCGCAACCCCCTGACTTGGCGCGAGCATGAGCCCGTCGACCAGGAGCCTCGCCCGATGACGTAGCTGCCCGCCCCGCGCGTGCTGCCCGTCGCCGTCCTGCTCGGCCGCTTCGCCGGGCGCACCGAATGCCCGAGGCGCGCCCGCAAGCAGGAGCGCCGCGAGCGAACAGCGCGAGGCCTGTATGGCAGCCACGAGCACGTTGGGGTCCCTCCCCCGACTTGAGCACACATATCCCTCGGGAGGGGTTCCCGACGCAGACCCAGCGGCCTGCGCGCGTGCAGACCGTAGTGCTCAAGCAGCAGCTCCTCGGCAGCGCGGAACGCCGTTCTATGCGGACCGCTCACCATGTCCGCAGCGCTGCCTAGCCGCCACGCCCGAGAGGTTCGGGAGGTGCGTAGCGGCCGGCTGACGGCGGTGCCGACACCACCGAGATTCGAAGCGGTGACCTTGCAGTCGACCTTCCGGCCGCGGAGCTTCGGGGTGATCGCAAGCTTGCTGCCGGACGCGCCCCGGCGGCGCCGCCCATTCACGAACCAGCTGTAGGAGTAGCGGGTCGGCCGGTTCGACCAGCTGCCCCGCCGGCAGACGAGCTTCCCGCGGGAGCGCGCCACGCGCGGCTTCCTCAGGTTGGCCGGCTTCGCGCGCCCGTGCCGGGGGACGGGCCTGTGCCGGGGGAGCCGCCCTGCACGTTCACGGTCAGCGCGGCCATCGTGTGGGTCCAGGTGGCCCCGTCGTTCGTGCAGCCCGCAGATCAGGAACCGTCCCGGCTTCGTCGGCGTGAAGGCGAACGGGGCCGACCAGTTGCCGGCCGCGTCAACGTTCTCGCGCTGTGCGGTGACGACCACGTCGCCGCCTTGGGCGTAGGTCAGTGCTTGATCGCGAGCAGCGAGACGCTCTTCACGCCGTACTTCTCGCTCGCCTTGCGGGCGCGCTCGGAGATGAACCGGTAGGGGTTTTCGCGTATCTCCTCGATACGCATCCCTGCGTCCTCGATCGCCTCGCGGTAGGCGTCCTGCTGCGCGGCGCCGCCGATACACGAGGCCCACAGGTCGGCGTCGCAGACGGTTGACTCGGTCAGCTGTTGCTCGGAGACGATGTCGGCGATCGCGAGCCGGCCTCCCGGTCGCAGGGCTCGGGCCGCCTCGGCGAACACGCTTCGCTTGTCCGGCGAGAGGTTGATGACGCCGTTCGAGATCACGCAGTCGAAGCCCGCGTCCTCGACCGGCGGACGCTCGATCCGTCCCTCGCGTAGGTCAACCTGCCCAAAGCGCGCGGCGGCGGCCATCCTGCGTGCCTTGTCGAGCTGCTCGGTGCTGAAATCGACGCCGACCACGCGCCCCGACGGGCCGACCCGGTTTGCGCCGAAGAAGACGTCCATGCCCGACCCCGAGCCCAGGTCGAGCACCGACTGGCCCGGTTGGAGCCCGGCGAGATCGAAGAAGTAGCCGACCCCGGCGAACGACTCAATCGCCTCCGGCGGGATCTGGTCGAGCTCGGCGGCCGGGTAGCCGATCCGCTCGGCCAGGGGCCTGCCCAGCTCGAAGTGATAGGCGCCGTAGGGCTCCGTCGCGACGAGTCGGTACATCTCCTTCACCTTCGCCTCGAGCTCATGGATATCGACTGTGGCCGGCATGCTCGCTCCTTTGTTCCGCTTCTCGACACGGTCAAATCCGACCGGGCCCTGTTCCGTGTGACGCCCGCACGAGGCCGCTTATTGCACGGCCCTAAATCACCCCGCCCGTGTACGCGGAGTAGGGCAGGAGGATCGCTGCGGCGGCGCGCAGCGCGACGCCGGTCACCGGCACGCCGTCGCGGCCGCGCGGCCGGATCTTCTCGTGGACCATGACGGCGGTCAGGAGCGCCATCCAGAGCAGGTTGGCGATGCCGACGGCGAACATGATCAGCATCAGCGCCCAGCAGCAGCCGACGCAGAAGGCTCCGTGGCGGGCGCCGAGGGCGAGCCCGCCGGACGGGCCGCGCCGGTAGTGGTGCATGAGGAACGGTCCGGGGTGCCGGCACTGGCGGAGGCAGGCGTCCTTGAGCGGAGTGAACTGGAACGCGCCAGCGATCGCGAGCACGATGCCGCCGACCGCCCACTCTGTCGCGGCGAGCGTCGCGCTGGCCTCGAACGCGCCGTGCAGGGCGAGATCGGCGGCGAACGCGAGAGCGCCGAACGCCCCCCAGACCGCGGCGTAGCCCCCGAGGAGGGCGGCGATCGCGGCGCCCGGGTGCCGCTGGCCGGAGGCCGCGGCGGCGAACATCCGGACCAGCGGCAGCGCGGTGGGCAGCATCATCGCGGCGACCATCGCCTGCCAGGCGCCGAGATGGATGGCAAACGCGTGGCCGACCGCCAGCTCGCCGCTCAGCAGCCAGTCGTGGCTAAGCAGCTCGCCGTTGCCGCTCAGCTGGGCGGCGAGCGCGAGGGCCCAGGCGAGGGCGATTACCGCCACGAGCGCCGGCGGGGTGCCCCCGACGGGCCCTGGCGCTCTCCTCATGCTCACATCCACGGTCAGCTCGGCCGGCGGTTCAGGCCTCGAACCGGAAGCTGCCCTGGATCGCGTTGTGGTCCTCGAGGGCGAGATCCAGGTCCAGAGCCTCGTTTCGTGCTCGGTACATGGGCGCCTTGCCCACGTAGGCCGGCGCGCCTGGGATGGAGCTGAACGCGGTGTCTCGCAACGCGGTGGTCTGCCCGGTTGCGCCCTGGAACGGCTCGGCCCCCGCGCTCACCGCGTCGCCGATCCGCAGGCCGCCTCGGCCGCCCTCGATCGTGAACGAGATCGGGGCGCGTTCCACCGCGACGACCTCGCCGACGAGCTGGGCCAGGTCGGCCACCGGGCCGCCCAGCTTTCCGGTCCAGACGCCCAGGATCGCCTCCTGCTGAGCGTCGTTGGCGCCGTCGTCGACGTAGGCGACCACGCGCCAGTTGCCGGCGAGGACGTTTCCGGGGATTCGCGCCAGCAGCGCGAACGTCCGCCCCGAGACGTCCGTGCCGTTGACAGTTCCCCGGTCGATGTGCCATGCGAGAACGCCGTCGCAAGCCCCACCGTCGGGGTCCTGCCCAACCCAGCAGGGGCAGATCGATTCGCAGCTGCACACCTCGACCAGCCGCCCCTCTAGCTCGTACGCCATCTTGTCCTCCTCCTTCGCTCGATTGCCTGCTCGATCGCTAGAGCAAGCTCATGCCGCGGCTCCTTGGCCTTCGAGGGGCGCCTCCCAGCGCGCCGTCCGGGGCGGTAGGCAGGTCCCCCGCACGCATGCCTGGTAGCGGACCCCGCCCGTGACCGCATCGAGCCCTGGGCCGGCCTCCCCGCGGATCGAGAAACGCACCGTCCCCTCGTAGACGGGCAGCAGCACGCCCGGCGTGCCGACCGCCTCGCCGACGTCCTTGCGGACCGGCTCCGGGTAGTCCACGACGGCACCCTCGAGCCCCTCGACCTCGACCCTGGTGGGAATCAGGAAGGGGTCCGGCGGCGCGTGCGACTCGATGTGGACGCCGGGTGGGATCGCCGCGGTCACGATCACCTCGGTGGTGCGAGCGCCCCGCTGGGCGACCGCGTCGACGGCGATATCGCCCGCCTCCAGCGAGATCTCGTTC
This sequence comes from Thermoleophilaceae bacterium, assembly GCA_046462295.1. Taxonomy (GTDB): domain Bacteria; phylum Actinomycetota; class Thermoleophilia; order Solirubrobacterales; family Thermoleophilaceae; genus JACVRW01. Next base: position 7,335 of record JBKGUS010000011.1, read on the forward strand.
GCCGCGCTCATCGTCCCCTCCCTCCGGTCAGTTGCTCGAGCGCCTCGACGACGCTCTTCGCGCGGATGTCGAAGCGCTCCATGTTCAGGTACTCGGCGAAGCGGACCACCAGCTCCGAGTCGAGGACCAGGTGGGCGTTGATCACCGCGACCTCGGGCGGCAGGCCCTCCTTCTGGGGGGCGAAGCGCTCTGAGACCTCACCGGCGCCGTCGACCAGGAACGGCACGGTCCAGCCGAAGCGCTCGGGAAGCTGGCGAGCGACCTCGGGCGGCTCCTTGACGTCGATCACGACCGTGCTCAGGCCGCGGTCGCGGAAGGGCCGGGCGACCTCGGTCTCCAGGAACGGAGCCTCCGCGGTGCAGTAGGGGCACCAGGTCGTCGTGAAGTACAGCAGTGTCCACTGTCCCGCCAGGTCGCTCAGCCGTCTCGACTCGCCTGCCACGTCCGGCAGCTCGAAGTCGGTCACCCGGTCGCCTACCCCGTACGTGGTGAGCGTCGCTGCTTCCATCTCAGGCCCCTTTCCGTCGACCCTCGTTCCGTCTCTCTACCTGGGACGACGGAGCCCATGGCGCCGATATTGCGCAGCAAGGTGGATGCAATAACTTCGATGGCGCAGGCGTCATAGAGATACTGGCTGCTCGTCTATCGACGCGAGCATTCATTCATGGGAACCGGCTGCGCCGGGCAAGATGGAGGGTGAGGACATGATCGCCCCGTTCTACGGCGTCGACGAGCAGGACCTGCCGGCCCGGCCCCGGTCGACCACGTGCGTCCGCAGCTGTGCGACCGCGTGCGACAGCCCAATGGCCGGCCACCCCACGCGGTCGTAGTCTGAGGCTGCGGTGATCGATCGCCTCGAATCGGCGTGGCGCGCGGCGGTCCACGCGCTCGAGCTCGTGGCAGAGGCGTTGTTGCCGTGGACCCGTGGTGGTTCGCGGCCGGCCTGCTGCTCCACGTCCTCCACCAGGTGGTCCGCACCCGCGGCTGGTTCAACATCATTCACGCCGCCGATCCCGACTGCCACGAGCTGCGTGCGCGCGACGTGACGCTCGCCTACCTGGCCGGCGTCGGCCTGAACGGTGTCGTGCCAGCGCGCGGCGGCGACCTCGCCAAGCTCTTCCTCATCCGCCGGCGGGCGCCGCGGCTGCGCTGGTCGACGCTCATCGCGACGTTCGTGCCGGAGACCCTGTTCGAGAGCGCCGTTGGGGTCGCGCTCATCGTCTGGGCGCTCTCCCAGGGATTCCTGCCGGCCCCGGCACCTGGGCCGCTGCCGTGGGTGGACATCTCCCTCGTCCTCTCCCACCCGTTGCTGTCGGCCGCGGTGGCTGTCGGAGCAGCCGCCGGGCTGGCTGCAATCGTTCGGATGCTGCGGCGCCGAGCGCATCCGCTGCTGGCCTCCCTGCGGCAGGGGATCGCGATCCTCGACCGCCCGCGCGATTTCATCCGCGGCGTCGTGTCGTGGCAGGCGCTCGGCCGGGTGATCCGGCTCGGCTCGCTGGCGTGCTTCCTCGCCGCCTTCGCGCTTCCCGTGACGGTCGCCACGGTGGTGCTGGTGATGGCCGCGCAGAGCAGCTCGAAGATCATCCCGATCGCGCCGGCGAGCGCGGGACTGCGGATCGCGATGCTCGGCTACGGCTTCGTCGAGATCACCGGCGAGGCGGTCGACATCGCGCTCATCACCGCGTTCTCGTTCGGCGTAGGGGCGGCGCTGTATGTCACGGCCTTCGCGATCTCCGTCGCGGTGCTCGGCCGCGAGCTCGGCACAGCGTCCCCGCAGCGGATGGTGGAGCGGCTTCGCGAGCGGCTGCGCGAGCCGCTCCCCAGCGAGTCCCCCGCGGAGGGGTAGTACGCCTTTCCCGGTGAGGAGGCTTCGAATACCTGGGACGATGGGGGTCCTTGGCGCCGTTGTTGCGCAGCAGGGCGAATGCAATAACTTCGGTGGCGCAGGCGTCCCCTAGGTAGTGGCTTTGTGCTGTTGCCAGAATTGATCGACGAACGCCGATGGGCTTCCGCCCAGAGAGAAGGGATTCCTGTTCGAGGAACCGAGCAACGAGTCGCCAGCTTCGGCAAGCTGGCACGCCAGCAGCTACCCCGCCTGTACGCGATCGCCAGGCGGCTGGTCGGGGACGACGCGGAGGATGCGGTCCAGGACTGCCTCGTCAAGGGGTTCGAGCGGTTTGACCAGCTCCACGATCCTGCCTCCGCGTCGGCGTGGCTCACTCGGATCCTCGTCAACTGCTGCCGCGACCGCGGCCGGCACCGGGCACGGTCCCCGGTCGAGGTCGAGCTCACCGACGTTGAGGAGTTCTCGCTCTACCGCAAGATCGCCTTCGAGGACCCGTTCCCCTACTCGGACTCGCTTCACCTCGACTTCCTCGAAGGCTTCGGCTCCGACGATGTCAGGGAGGTGCTCTTGAGGCTCCCCCAGCTGTACCGCACGCCGCTCGTCCTCGTCTACATGTTCGGCTACGCGACCAAGGAGGCGGCAGGGATCCTCGACGTTCCGATCGGGACCCTGCTGGCCCGCCTGCACCGCGGGCGCAAGCTCTTCGAGCGTGAGATGTGGGAGTACGCGGAGGACGTCGGCCTCGTCGAAGGGGGGCGCGGATGATCAGCTGCCACGAGGCCGCCCGCCGGCTCTGGGAGTACCTCGACGGCACGGTCGGCGAGGTCGATCGTCGTGCGCTCGAGGAGCACCTCGCGCGCTGCCGGCGCTGCTGCGCCGAGCTGGAGTTCGCCGAGGAGATGAGGGGCTTCCTTCGCCGGTCGGCGCAGGAGCAGGTGCCCGACGACGTGATGGCCCGGTTGAACGCGACGCTGGAGGAGCTGGAGCAAGGATGAGCCGGGACCTGATGCACTCGGCCGAGGTCAAGGAGATCGTCCGCGACGCCTACAGCGGAATCGACCGCTCGACCGAGGCCGTCGCCGAGAAGCTGTACAGCCCCGACGAGCTGGTCGAGCTGCCGCGCTCAGCGATCGAGCGCTCGCTCGGGGTCGCCAACCATCTCCGATTCGCCGAGATCCGCCCGGGCGAGACGATCCTCGACATCGGCTGCGGCGGTGGGATCGACACCGTGCTCGCCGCGCGGCGCACCGGCCCGACAGGCCGGGTGATCGCGCTCGACTTCCTCGGCGAGATGCTCGAGCGCACCGCGGCGGCCGCCCGCGAGGCCGGACTTGAAAACGTGGAGCCGCTCGAGGCCGAGATGGAGGCGATCGCGCTGCCCGACTCCGGCGTCGACCTGATCATCTCGAACGGCGTCATCAACCTCTCCCCGCGCAAGGCCCGGGTGATGGCGGAGTGCGTCCGCGTGCTGCGGCCCGGCGGGCGGCTCTGCGTCTCCGACCTCACCGTCGACCAGGAGGACCTCCCGCCCGAGATCGCGACGCAGCCCGCCGCCTGGGCGGGATGCGTCGCCGGTGCACTCAAGGAGGAGGATTTCGTCGCCAAGCTCGAGCGGGCCGGATTCGAGGAGGTCGAGGTGCTCCACAGCGAGCCGCTGAGCATCGATGACTGCGCGCTCTACCCCCTGTTCACCGACGAGGTGATCGAGCTGATGCGAAGGCTGATCCCCGCCGACCGCCAGCGTGAGGTCGCGATCTCGGTCGTCGTCCGCGCCTCCCGGCCGTAGGCTGCCAGGCGCGTCCGCGGTGGCGGCTACACGACAGTGGTGGGACACCCACGAGCCGGGGGAAACGCTCAGCTTGCGGCTGAAGCGGAGGCTCGGGCGCCGGCGGCCCGGTCTCCGGCTGTCTCAACGAGAACGGCGGGTAGCGGTCCGTGACCAGGAGGCAGCCCGTGGCCGCAGGGTGCGGCGCTGGCTCCGCTTTCGGGTAGTCACGATGCGAACCTAGGCGGTCATCGCACGCACACCGTCAAGGGAGCGCAACGCGCGGGCGGTTTAGGATCGGAGCATGCTGCGGGCTCGTTTGTTCGGGCCGCTTGCCGTGGAGGTTGATGGGCGGGCGGTGCCCGAGATCGCCGGGCTGCGTCCGCGTTCCGTCCTCATCGGCAGGCCGAACCGCTGCTCGATCCGGTCGATGAGCCCGCGCTCCTGCCAGGCGGCGTGCTCGGGGCTACGCAGGGCAATGAGCAGGTGATCGGGCTCGAACGCCCGGACGTGATCGTCGATCGCCGTCATCGGGGTGTCATCCCCCACTGCCCCGCCGCTGACCCGCGCAGCGCTCGACTCGAGACGTCCGAGATCGTGTCGAGCCGCTGGTCGGCGGCATGGCGTGCCCTGTCGGTGTCCGACATGAACCACTCCAGCCCCGGGGGGAGCGTCGGCGTGACGAGGAACGCCTCGCCCGCCTCCTCGACCACCGCACGGACCTTGCTCGGCAGCTCGCATCTGCGTGAGCCCGGAAAGCCCCCGTGATCCGACAACGACGGCCAAGGATGGGCTCGCCGTGACGCTCACGCGGCCGGCGATGACCGCGCCGCCACGCGCAAGCGCCGCCCTACCGACAGGTGCCACGAGGCTCGACGCTAGGCGGGCCAGAGGATCCGGAGGGCGGTGCCGAGCGGACACCCCTCGGCGAGGAGTCGCTTCAGCTCGTGGTGGCTGAAGGAGCGTTCTTCGGCGAGGACGAGCGCGACGTCCTCGGGAACGCCGAGCGCGGCGAGACGCGTCCTTCGCCAGGCCTGCACGCGTTCGTCCTCCGAGGGACCTTGGATGTCGTGGTCATCGGCCACGGGACCCCCGTCATCCGGACGCGGAACGGCGCGGCGGGCCGCCGGCCCGGGCCGTGCCCGGGGGACCGCGGCGAGCGCGGCGCCGAAGAACACCGGGATCGAGACGCCGAGGATGATCTTTGCCGGGAGCTCCGGCACGGCGTCGACCTTAAGCCCCAAGATGGCGGCCAACACGAGGGCTCCGGAGAAGGCCGCGAGAATCGCCCAACGCTGCATCGAGCGGCTTGCGGGAAGCGCGGAGGCGGGCTGGTGGGGATGACCGGCGATGTTCATGCCAATGAGTCTCTACCCAGCGCGCCTTCCGGACTATGGGGCTCAATGACCAACGCGACCAGCGCGCGATCCCATTCGAAGACCCATAAAGGACTCAGCGCAGGAACGCCCCGGGCAGTGAGCGACGAGCCGATGACCCCGTCCGCCGCGTGCGGTTGGGACATAGGGCCCGACGCCGAGCGAGCACCTGCTGGCAGCAGCGTTTCGGTCAGTCTCCTTGAGTGGTGCTTCTAGTCAGCTCGCGTCCAGAGACGCCTGCGCTGGCGGGTAGGTCAGGCCGCCGGCGTCCGCGACGGCAAACGCGGTCAGTTCATGCGCCGTCGTGCCTCCGTCGGGACCGATGTGCATGACCGCCCACCCGTGCAGTGTGAGGGCGTCTGACACCAGGCGACGGTGGCAGCGCCACCACATTCCTTCCGCGCACATCACGGCCGTCGTTCGTTTCCTAGCCAGCTCCTGCAGCGCCTCTAGGCCAGCCCTGAACTCGGGGCTGGCCATGTGGTCCGCATAGCCCGCGCCAACCCCCGTTCGGACTGTCGGCGGAGGGGCGACGGCGTCCACCCAGCTGCGGGAGATGGACGTACCGGAGCCCGTGTGCCGGCAGCTCGCGGCCAAGGGCCGCCCTGTTGAACCACGGCAGACGGCGCGAGCCGGGGTGCGTCCGGACATCGGCTACCTGACCAACCTGGTGCGCGCGCAGGAGCTGGAGGAACTCCGCGAGCTCGTGCGTCGAGTGCCCGATGGTGAAGATCTGCGTCAAGCGACCACCGCGCCCGTCTACTGCCACGGGAGAGCCTCCGCCAAGCCGGTGCCGACTAAGACGGTTCCGGTCAGGAAGATGATGAGGGCCCAGTATGCGTAGAGCCTGGACGGATGATCGTCAAGGCCTCGGCCTCGTGGCGCCCTCGTGGCAGCAGCGAAAAGTGCGAGCGCGGCCAGCAGAGCCCACGCTCCCCACCGCCACGACGGCTGGGGCCCCGCGAACACCCGGACGGCACCACGACGGTGCCGAGGTTCCAGAGGATGAGCTCAGCGAGCAGCACCCGCCCGTGGGGTCGGGTCGGCACACGACAGCCGGCGATGGCGCGCTGTCCCCCGCCGAGGGCGAGGGCGCCGTTCGGTAGGGGCCGGCCCGATCGTCAGGCCGCCTGTTCGCGGAAGTAGGCTGCGTTGATCTCGATGTACTTCTGCAATCGGCGGGGACCATGTCCTTCGGGCGTGATGGCGTCGACCGGGCAGGCCTCTACGCAGGCGTCGCAGTCGATGCACTCTCGGAATTGATGTAGAGCTGCTCGGCCTGGCCGAACTCGGGCTCGTCGGGGCTCGGTGGATGCAGTCGACGGGGCAGACCTCGACACAGCTCGTGTCCTTTATGCCGATGCAGGGCTCTTGATCACATAGGCCGCGCCGGCCCTCCCACCGCGCCAGTGGGGCTGGATCCGTTCTCAACGTCGACGAGCCGCACGCTTCGCGAGCGCCCGTTCGGCAGATCGACTGTGATGGTCGCTCCCGGTATGGCCCCGATCAGCGCCTGTCCCACTGGGGACGCTGCCGAGATGACGTCAGGTCCGAGCGACTGGTGCGCGCTAGTGAGCCGGTAGCTTGCGGTCGTTCCGGACGACAGGTCTTCGATCGAGACCGTCGACCCTATGACGGCCACTCCCGGCGCGGCTTCATCGGGACCGGCGATCGTGGCGCGCTCGATCGTCTGCTCGAGGGCCGCCAGCTGCGCCTCGAGGACCATCTGCTCCTCACGAACGGCGTGGTACTCGTCGTTGTTGGAACCCTCGCCGAATGAGCGCGCCTCGCGCAGCGCCTGCGCGATCTGGAGGCGGGCGCGGCGACGCAGGCGCTCGAGCTCGCCGCGGAGCTCTTCCAAGCTGGCCGCGGTCATGGGCGTCGTCCCGGCTGCGTGTCCGATGTCGCCGTTCCTCCTGGCGGACCGCTGCCCGGACTCGCGCAGGGTGGGGTCGGTTGGGAGCTGCGTGGTCATGAGCGGATGGTCCTGTGCGGCGGGCCGGCGGGGTATGGGTGAATGAGCCCATTCCTCGCCGCGGCAACCTGCACCGCCCCGGACCACGCTCGTTCGCCCGCCCATCCGGGCGACGCCAGGAAGCCAGGTCGAGATGCGCAGTTGTACCCATGGCTTGGTTTCGGCTCTTCGTCGAAGCTCCATTCCATGGCATCTCGACGTCTCGCTGGGGCTGGGCAACCGCCGAGCGCCCCCTCATTCGAGGGGCGGGCCGCTTCCGCGCCGGAGCTCGGGAGCCAAATGCAGGCCTCGGAGACGCTGGGGCGCCGTGTGTCGTTGCTGTGGTGGGTGTTCCTCGCCAACGGAGCGGTGCTCGTTGTCGCGCTGCTGTTGCTGACATTCAGCCCGATCGAGATCGATGCCCCGATCGAGATCGGCCAGTTCGCGCTCCTCTTGGCCGGCTTCCTCCTGCTGTTGGCGTTGAACCTGGTGTTGCTGCGACGCGTCCTGTCCCCTCTGTTCAGGCTCACGGAGGTGATGAGCTCGGTCGACCCGAACAGACCGGGCCGGCGGCTGTCCGGGATCAATCCGCTCAGCTCGGAAGGCCAAGCACTGGCGGAGGCGTTCAACGCCATGCTCGACAGGCTGGAGAGCGCCCGGCGCGAAGCCACACGCACTGCGCTCGCCGCGCAGGAGGGCGAGCGGCTGCGCGTCGCGCAGGAGCTCCATGACGAGATCGGACAGACGCTCACCGCCGTGACTATCCAGGCCGAGCGGGCGGCGGACGGCGACCCGGCGCTGGCGCCCGCGGCCTTGCGTGGCGTAGCCGACTCCGTTCGCGAGAGCCTGGACGAGGTGCGCCGCATCGCCCGTGAGCTGCGGCCGGAGGCGCTCGACGACCTCGGCCTCATCAACGCGCTGATCGCGCTCTGCTCGCGCGTCGACGCCCAGGGCGGTCCCCGCGTCAGGCGAGAGCTCCAGGGAACGTTGCCGTCGCTCTCGCCGGATGTCGAGCTCGTCGTCTACCGTATTGCGCAGGAAGGCCTCACCAACGCGGTCCGTCACTCCGACGCCCGCACCGTGACGGTTTCGCTGAAGGGCGATGCGGAAACCGTGGCCCTCGCGGTCGCCGACGACGGCAAAGGGATGCCCGTCGAGCTGCCCGGCGGCACAGCCGGGATAGCGGGGATGCGGGAGCGAGCGCTCCTGGTCGGAGGCCGGCTCTCGATCGGATCGCGGCCAAGGGAAGGCACCGAGGTGCGGCTCGCGATCCCGGTTGACGAGGGGGACGCATGACCGTTCCGCTGAAGACCCGCATTCTGCTGGCGGACGACCACGAGGTCGTTCGCGACGGCCTGCGCATGGTGCTCGACTCGGCGCCCGACCTCGAGGTCGTGGCCCAGGCGGGCGACGGCGCGGAGGCGGTCGAGCTCGCGCTGTCGGAGGACGTCGACCTGGCCGTGCTGGACGTGACGATGCCGCGCATGACCGGGCTCCAGGCGGCGCTCGAGCTTTCGCGCCGCAAGCCGGAGCTGCGGGTGCTGATCCTCTCGATGCACGACAACGAGCAGTACTTCTTCGAGGCGCTCAAGGCGGGTGCCTCGGGCTACGTGCTCAAGTCCGTGGCGAACCGCGACCTGATCGAGGCCTGCCGCGCCACGATGCGCGGCGAGCCGTTCCTGTACCCCGCCGCGGTCAGGGCGCTCGTGCGCGACTACCTCGACCGCGCGAGCCGCGGCGAGACCACCCCCGAGGACCCGCTTAGCCCGCGCGAGCTCGAGGTGGTCAAGCTGATCGCCGAAGGGTTGACGAGCGAGGAGATCGCCGAGCAGCTGTTCATCAGCAAGAAGACCGTCGACCGCCACCGCGCCAACGTGCTGGAGAAGCTAGGGATGCGCAACCGCGTGGAGCTGACCCGCTACGCCATCCGCCGCGGGCTCGTCGTGCCCTGAACCGCCTACGAACCGTCCGCGCCGCACGGAACGACCACCAGCGCCGGCTAACACCTCTCGGGCGTCGCCATCCAGCAACGTGCCGGTGGCGTCGACAGCTCGAGCCGCTCGTATTCCGCCCAAGCAGGTCCGCGAGCGCCAGCGCCTCGACTGAGCGCTCCGAGCCGTCGACGCAGACGATGACGGGCCCGCTGTCGGAGTCGTTATCGATCATGGCTACGCTGCCCGCCGGTCGTCGCTAGCGTGTCGAGTTGTCCGGTGGCGTCGCGGCAGAGGCACGATCGGGTCGCGCTCGTCGGATGCCGCGACGTCGCGACTCGCTGGTCTGGCGGCGCGCTCGTCGACATCGGACAACGCGGCGAGCACCGCGCCGGCCAGGACGCCGATTGCGACGATCAGGTTCAGCAGCGCCAGCGCGAGCACCCAGCCCGCGTCCGTCAGGCCAAGCAGCAGGATCGGTGTGACCACCAGAGCGAGGCAGACCACGCTGACGATCAGCAGGGCCGGGTAACCGGCGGCCTCCGCCGTTCGGTGGAATTTGAGGAAGGGATTGCCTCGCATCGTGGGTCTCCCTGAGTCGGGAACTCGTCGCCTTCCATGCTCACCGGCCGAGGCGCTCCCGCCCATGCGGACAAACAGCCATTCCGGGGTCGCGCTGTCCCATCTGAGCCCGGCGGGATGCACGCGGACACCCATTGCCGCGGGCGCTGTCGGTCTCGACGATTGGTGCATGGTTCAGCTCGCGATCCGCTGCCACCCTCGTGTGCCGGTCTCCGCCGACGAGCTCGGGCGTTGGCTCGCACAGCAGGTGGACGACCTGCGTGCCGAGGCTCCGCGGGCCACCGTGCGGCTGTCGCGCTTGACGCAGGGAGCGCCGCGCACCGACCTCGAGATCGGCTGGCTTGTCGAGCTGGAGCTGGCCGACGACGAGCCGCTGCTCGCCGGGCATCGCCTCGCCGACGCGCTAAGAGACATGCGACTGCTCGGCCTCCACCCGACACTGCTGGCCCCCCGCGACGCTTGGACGAACGGAAGAGCGGTTGACCACCGCGGCAGCCGCCACCCAAGACCCCGTTCCTCTGCACACGGCCATGTCCCCAACGTGGATTGAGCTCAGTGCGCGTGGATCTCTTACGGGCGTGCGATGGGCGTCAAGGGTCACGCCCGGTAAGAACTCGTGCGCACCGGACGCAAACCTGGCATGGCCGTGAACGATCACCGCGTCTCCGCGCTCGCTGTCGCGGGGCCGCCCGGCCCCGCTACGGGGCCTCGCCGCGTCGACCATGCGGCGGTGCAACGAGCGGCTCTTGATCTGCTGCGGGCGGTCGGTGCCGACGTCGATGCCGACACTCTCGAGGAGACGCCTCGCCGGGTCGCCGACGCCTATGCCGAGTTGCTGACACCGCAGCCGTTTCGGGCGACCACTTTTCCCAATGACGACGGCTACGACGAGCTGATCGTCGCGCGGGCGATCCCGTTCCACTCGCTGTGCATGCACCACCTCCTCCCGTTTCACGGCGTGGCGCATATCGGCTATCTCCCGGGTGAGAGGATCATCGGTCTCAGCAAGCTCGGCCGCGTCGTCGAGTTCTTCAGCCGCGACCTGCAGATCCAGGAACGACTGACCACGCAGATTGCCGGCTGGCTTCAGCACGAGCTCGAGCCCAAGGGAGTCGGGGTCGTGCTGGAGGCCGAGCACCTGTGCATGTCACTGCGCGGCGTTCAGAAGCTCGGCGCCAAGACCGTTACCTCGGCGCTGCGTGGTCTGGTCCGCGACGACGCCCGCACCCGCCAGGAGTTCCTGGCCCTTACGACGAGGAGTCTCTATGACCAGTAGGCAGACCCATGTCATCGTTGGCGCCAGTCTCGCCGGCGCCAAGGCAGCCGAGACGCTGCGCGAGGAGGGCTCCGACGGGCGCGTGGTGCTGGTCGGCGCGGAGGACGAGCGGCCCTACGAGCGCCCGCCCCTGTCGAAGGACTACCTGCGCGGCGAGGTGAGCCGCGAGAGGGTCCACGTCCACGACCAGAGCTTCTACGCCGAGCACGACATCGAGCTGCGCCTTGGCCGCACGGCGGTGAGCCTCGACACCTCGAGCCGCCAGCTCGCGCTCGACGACGGCGAGCGGCTGCGCTACGACCGGCTGCTGCTAACGACGGGGGCGAAGCCGCGCCGGCTTTCGATTCCCGGCGGGGAGCTCGAGGGAGTCCTCTACTTGCGCAGCCTTCGGGACTCCGAAACCCTGCGCGAGCGACTGGACCGCGGCGGCGCAGTGGTCGTAGTCGGGGCGGGCTGGATCGGCGCCGAGGTCGCGGCCTCCGCCCGTCAGCGCGGCCTCGAGGTCACGGTCCTCGATCCGGCATCCGTCCCGCTCGAGCGGGTCATGGGCACCGAGGTGGGCGCCATCTACCGCGACATTCACGCAGACCAGGGCGTGCGGATGCTGATGGGAACCGGCGTCGAGGCGTTCGAGGGCGCCGGAGCGGTCGAGCGCGTGCGAACCAGCGACGGGGAAGAGCTGGAGTGCGACTTCGCCGTGGTGGGAGTCGGCGTCGAGCCGCGCACCGGTCTCGCCGCCCAGGCGGGCATCGCGGTCGACAACGGCATCCTCGTCGACGAGCATCTCGAGACCGGCGTGCCCGGAGTGTTCGCCGCCGGCGACGTCGCCAACCCTCACCACGCCTTCTACGGCGAGCGCATCCGCGTCGAGCACTGGGCCAACGCCCTCAACCAGGGGCCGGCCGCAGCGCGCAACATGCTCGGCCAGGACAGTGCCTACGAGCGCCTGCCGTACTTCTTCTCCGATCAGTACGACGTCGGTATGGAGTACTCGGGCTTCGCCCCTAGCTGGGACCGGGTCGTCTTCCGCGGCGATCCCGCCACGCGTGAGTTCGTCGCCTTCTGGCTCGTCGAGGATCGCGTCATGGCCGGCATGAACGTCAACGTGTGGGACGTCACCGACCCCATCAAGCGCCTGATCAGCCAACGCGTGGCCGTCGATGACCGGACCCTCTCAGACCCAGACGTCTCGCTCGAAGACCTCGGCCGCGTCGAGAACGGCAGCGTCGCATGAACCGCCTCCGAGCTCTGCAGGACGCCGGCGTGTCGATCTGGCTCGACACGCTCTCGCGCGAACTGCTCGACAGCGGCGACTTCGCCCGGCTGATCGCCGACTGCGCGGTGACCGGCGCGACCTCGAACCCCACTATCTTCGCCAAGGCGATCACCGGATCGAACCGCTACGACGACCAGCTCCATGCCGCGGTCGCATCCGGAGTACGCGAACCGCAGCAGCTGTTCTTCGAGCTGGCCCTGGAGGACATCCGCCGCGCCGCTGACCTACTGCGCCCCACCTACGACGACAGCCGCGGGCGCGACGGGTTCGTCTCGCTCGAGTGCACGCCCGACCTCGCCGGCGACACCGAGGGGACGATCGAGCAGGCGCTCGAGCTGTGGGGCCGCCTGGACCGGCCCAACGTGATGATCAAGGTGCCGGCCACCGAGGCGGGCATTCCCGCGATCGAGGAGCTCACCGCCCGCGGCGTGAACGTCAACATCACGCTGCTGTTCTCCGTGGCGCGCTACGAGCAGGTGATCGACGCCTACCTGAGCGGTCTCGAGCGACGGCTGGCCGCCGGCTACCTCGTCGACGCGATTGCTTCCGTTGCCTCGTTCTTCGTCTCGCGCGTCGACGCCAAGGCCGACGCGCTACTTCCGGACGACTCCAGTCTGCGCGGTCGCGTAGCGATCGCCAACGCACGTCGGGCCTATGCGCACTACCTCGAGCGCTTCAGCGAAGACCCCTGCCTCGCCGATGACCGCTGGCTCACGCTACGCGACTCGGGCGCTCGCCCTCAACGACCGCTCTGGGCGAGCACCGGCTCAAAGGACCCCGCCTACGCAGATGTCCTCTACGTCGAAAAGCTGATCACACCGGATGCGGTCAACACGATGCCCGAAGCCACGCTGCGGGCCTTCGCCGACCACGGCGACGTGCAGCACGCCCTCAGCGTCGCGGGAGCCGCCAGCGCAACCCTGCGCCAAGCACGCGCCGCAGGGATCGACCTCGACTCCATCACCACCGATCTCGAGCGCGAGGGCGTGCGCTCGTTCTGCGACTCCTACGAGGAGCTGCTCGCCTGCATCGAGACCAAGCTCCAGGGGATGGTTGGAGTCACCAGCGTGTGACGCTGCACGCCGCTCTGCTCGGGGCCGGGACGACTAGCGCGGAGCGAGCTACGCTCGGCTCCTGACCAGCCCCGAAGGCTACGCCGCAATCCGGCCCTCTTCGGTGCTTCGGGGCGAGTCGATTCGCTGCGCGGCCTGCCGGTCTCTGCCGACCCGCTCGGACCCGTCGCCGAAGCTGCCGACGCGGCGGGCCGCGCGGTCGTACGGCCGCTGCGTGAGTCCGTCGGCGAAGCTGCCGATGCGGGTCGCCGAGGCGCCCCGCGGCGGGCGCGCGAGTCCGTCGCTGAACCGACCCACGCGCGACGACGAGGGGGAGGGCGGCATGCGCTCCATGCCTTCGCTGAACCGGCGCTGTGGCCGGGCGAAGGTCCCGTCCGGGATTGTCGGGACGTTGTGGTGGGAGGTCATGTTGCCGTTCCGCTCCTTTGGGGTGATCCACCGGGCCGCCGTAGCCGGCCCGCTGGTCGGTCTGCCTCGGATCGTGACGCGCGCACACAGGGGTGGAAATACGTCGTTTTGTGCATTGATGCGAGAGCGGTCCTCCATCGTTGTGAGGTTCGATGGAGCACCGGTCCACGCTCGTACCTGCGGCGACTTCCCCTTGGGTGGTTGGTGCTGAAGGAATGGGTGTCTGTCAAGGCCGGTCGAATAGTGGCCCTTTGGCGCCGGTCGAAAAGTGGACCACCTGTCGTGGTCCGGCGGGCGGCGCGGAGGGGAGTCCGGAGGGCGAGCCGGAGCGTCGCTCGCCGGGGTGCGGTCATTCGGTGGGGGCGGGCGGCCTGGCGAGATCGCGGTCTTTGAGGCGGTAACTGTCGCCCTTGAGGGAGAGGATTTCGGCGTGGTGGACGAGGCGGTCGATCATGGCGGTGGCGGTGACCTCGTCGCCGAAGATCTCGCCCCAGGCGCTGAATGGCTTGTTGCTGGTGACGATCAGCGAGGCGCGCTCGTAGCGGCGCGAGACGAGCATGAACATCAGGTTGGCCGCCTGCGGGTCGAACGGGATGTAGCCGACCTCGTCGACCACGAGCAAGGGGATGCGCTGCAGCCGCGCGAGCTCCTCGTCGAGGCGACCCTGACGCTGCGCGTCGCCGAGCAAGGCGACCCACTCGGTCGCGGTCCGGAAGAGAACGCGCTGGCCGGCGAGACAGGCGCGGATTGAGAGCGCGATCGCGAGATGGGTCTTGCCGGTGCCGGGCGGTCCGAGCAGGACGATGTTCTCCTTGCCGGCGAGGAAGTCGAGCTGGCCGAGGTGCAGCACATCGGTTTTCTTGATCGAGCGCTGGAAGCTGAAGTCGAACTCCTCGAGCGTCTTGTGCTGCGGGAAGCGGGCTTGCTTGATGCGCGCCTGGCCGCCGTGGGTGTCGCGGCTGTCGATCTCGGTCTTCAAGAGCGCGGCGGCGAACTGCTCGTAGCTCCACTCCTCGGCGCGGGCGCGGTCGGCGAGCTTGGGCAACGCACGGGACGCGGCGGGCGCCTTGAGCGCGCGGAACAGGTGCGCCAGCTCCGACGTCGCGCCGCTCATGCGATCAGCGCGTCGTAGCGGGCGAGCGGGCGGACCTCGACCGCCGGCTCCCGGTCTGGCCGGCGGTGGTGTGCCCGCAGCGCCCGCGCGTGCTCTAGCGCGGTGATCGTGCGGTGGCGGGCGAAGCTGCGCTGGTGGCGACAGGCGAGTTCGCCGCTGTCGAGCGCAACGGCCAGGACCTCGCGGTCGGTCACCCTCGCCTCGATGCGGCGGCCGACGAGCCGTGGGTCGAGCGAGTAGTCGCAGGTGTCAAAGCGCAGGTGCGGGTCGGGCGGGACCCGCAGCACCCAGCGCCTGTCTGTGTCCGGCGGCCGGGCGGGCAGCGGCGCCATCACCTGCCGCTCCTCGACGAGCCGGTCGATCGGCCGGCAACGCAGCGTCTTGTGATGGCGCGGGTTCGCCCGCGTGTCGAACCAATCGTCGAGCTGGAGTTGGAAGTCGAGCTCGTTCGCGAACGTCCGGCCCGGTTCGAAGCTGCGCTCGATGAAGTCCTGCATCCGCTCGACGACACCCTTGGCCTGCGGGTCCGCCGGCCAGCAGAAGCGCCAGTCGACCTTGAGCCGTCCGCAGAACGCGGCGAACTCCTCGGTGGGGCGGCCGTCGCGGGCGTGCAAGCCCGACTGGCGGTCCCAAACCAGGGTTTGCGGAAGCGCCCCAAGCGACCAGAGGCAGCGCGCGATGCCCCAGAGCAGGTCGGGGGTCTGCCTGGTGAAGATCAACGCGCCAGCGCCGGCGCGCGAGTAGCCCAGGCAGGCGACCACTTACCCAGCCCTTGCGCGTCTGGCCGTGCTCGACCGGGACCTCCTCGCGCGGCTCCCAGAGGTCGAACTGGCAGATCTCCCCCGGCCGATAGACCGTCCGCTGGAACGCCCTGGGCGGCGGCAAGAACAAGGGCCGGACCTCGCGCAGGTAGTCGTCGACGATCGTCTTGCCGCCGTCGAACCCCAGCGGCGCGATCAGTTCACGAATCCGCTGCCCCGGCAGCCTCGGATCGCTGCGCAGCAGGCGGTGGATCTCGTGCTTGAACGGATCGAGCTTCGATCCCGCCGGCGCGCGCCGATAGACCGGCGGCTCCTCGCTCGAGATCGCGCGGCGGATCGTGTCGCGGTGCAGCCCCGTCCGCCGATGGATCTCGCGGATCGACAACCCCCGCACGAAGCGCAGCCGCCGCACCTCCGCCCACTGCTCCACTCCCACCACCCCAGGCCCTCCCGAGCTCGCCCTGCGCAAACGAGCCCAGGCTCCGCAGACCACCGGACGACGCTCACGTGGCCCACATTCCAACCGGCGCAGGTGGTCCAGTTTTCACCCGGCGCCGACAGTGAGCGGTCGTCCGGGCTGTCCGGCGGCTGCCCCGTGTCGTCCAAAGCGGCAGTCAGGGTACGTTCGTTTCAGGACTCGCTGGTGAGGTACTCCGCATAGGGGGTGCCGGCGAACTTCTCGCCCAGTAGCGGGACATGAGCAGCAGCGAGCTGCGTGGCCGGTAGTTGGCCGCGATGTGCTGGTCTGGCCGGTGGCGTTGCTGGTGACCCGCACCGCCAGCCGATGGGCGCGACGCGGGACCTGAGCGGTGTAGTCCTCGAGGAAGCCGTTGTCGCCGTAGGGGGCCGGCGAAGTAAGATTCGACCGCGCCGCCTGGGTCATCGCGTTCCGTCATACGCGGGCGGAGTGGCAGGGCCAGCTACCTCGGCTACCCGCCCACGACCCGGTCCCTCGGCAGCGGATGAAGCGGCCGCCTAGACCTCAGCGCACGCGATAGACCCGGTACATGCCGAGCCGGTTGTGCTCACTGAAGAAGCACACCATCGCGTAGCGCCCACGACGGCCGAAGCTCACCTCGTTGTCGTTGGTCGAGCCCTGGCTGATCAGCCCCTGGACATCGACGGGCTCGCCCGCGACCACACGCTCGAGGGCCCGCTCGTTCGTGCCGCGGAAGGCGCGCCCGACCTGGCGGCCGGTCACGCCCCGACGCAGCGGGAAGGCGATCGCGAAGTGGAGGGTCGTCCCGGCGTTCTCGACCCGGATGCGACCGCTTCGCGGCAGGGTCTTTGGACCGCGGAACCCGTAGTCGACCATCCGGATGCGCGCGTCCGGCCGCGGCGCGCTCGCTCCGTTGGGGCCGCCCGTGGTGAAAGTCGTGAGCGCCTGTCTACGGCCCGCGATCACGGCCGCCACGTATGTCGTGTTGGGCCGCAGGTCGACGGTGACCGCCTTCCCCGGCGCCGCCGTTGCTTCGAGGAAGACCTGGCCGAGCGCCTTCACGGAGCGGGGGTTGGAAAGGGACTGGCGCAGCTGATCGACGCTCACCCCCGCCCGCAACGTGGCGAGCGTGAACTCGCCCCGCCCGTCGAACGTGAAGCGCGTGGGACCCGCCTCGATCGGTCCGGAGGGCTCCAGGATGACGTTCCCGCCCGACGCGCTCACGGCCACGGTGGGGACGGACGACTGGGCGGCCGCGAGGGTCACCGGGACTCCCAGAAGCAAAACCGCTCCGATGATCAGCTTGACTCTCCGCACCTGACGCCTCCTCGGTCGCTCGCGGGTCCTGCAACGAGACTCCCCCCGGTCGGTCCAGTGCCCTGGTGGGGGATGCGCGTCCAACCCTACCCGAGCCGCCCGAACCTTTCAGTGCGCGTTACAGCTTGTGCTCTGGGCAAGCGTCGCCGAGTGGTCGGCCGAGCAGTACCGGTTCCGAAGTCCAAGTACCCGAGCGCGCGCTGCTGCTTTCTCTTTGATGGGTGGGGTGCTGTCAAG
>JBKGUS010000012.1:0-16739 GCA_046462295.1 Thermoleophilaceae bacterium
GGCCAACGAGGTGCGGCGCGCGCTCGAGGACCTCCTCGAACGCCGCACCGCTGAGCTCGCAGGGCGCGCGGCGGCTGGACGACGCCGTGCCCGAGCCTCCGCTGGTCCTGTGCCTCGGCTCCGAGCGGGAGGGCCTCCCGCCCGAGCTCGAGGCCGGCAGCGTGCGGATCGACGTCCGCAATGACTCGCTGAACGTCGCCATGGCCGCCGCGGTCGCCCTGTACGAGGTGGAACGTAGGATGCGCGGCCATGCCTGAGCTCGATCAGCTCCGCTCGGAGGCCGAGTCCGCCATCGGCGCCGCCGGCTCCGCCGCCGAGCTCGAGGAGCTCCGGGTGCGCTACCTCGGGCGGAAGTCCGAGCTGACCGCCACGCTGCGCTCCATCGGCGAGCTGCCGCCGGAGCAGCGCGGGCCGGTCGGCAAGCAGGCCAACGAGGTGCGGCGCGCGCTCGAGGACCTCCTCGAACGCCGCACCGCCGAGCTCGAGGCGGCGGAGCTCGACAGCCGCCTGGCCGAGAACCGGGTGGACGTGACGCTGCCCGGCGACCCGCCACTGCCGCCCGGCCACCTCCATCTCGTCTCACAGATCAGGCGCCGCATGGAGGACATCTTCACCGGGCTCGGGTTCGCGGTCGTGGAGGGTCCGGAGATCGACTACGAGTACTACAACTTCACTGCACTCAACCACCCGCCCGAGCACCCCGCCCGCGCGCCGCACGACACGTTCTACTTCGCCGAGCGCGTGCTGCTCCGCACCCACACGTCGCCGATGCAGGTGCGCGCGATGGAGCTGCAGGAGCCGCCGATCTACATCGTGGTCCCGGGGCGCGTGTACCGGCCGGACACGCCCGACGCCACCCACGTGCCGATGTTCCACCAGCTCGAGGGACTGGCCATCGACGAGGACATCACGCTCGCCGACCTGCAGGGCTGCCTCCTGCAGTTCGCGCGCCAGATGTTCGGCGAGGCCACCGAGGTCCGCCTGCGGCCCGGCTACTTCCCCTTCACCGAGCCGAGCGTCGAGGTGGACGTGTCCTGCTTCCGCTGCGGCGGCACGGGCTTCGAGGGGTCCGATGCCGGAAGCGCCCGGCTCGGCCGGGTGCGCACGGGACGAAATAGGTGCGGCACCTGTAAGGGCGAGGGCTGGATCGAGATCCTGGGGTCGGGGATGGTCGATCCGAACGTGCTCGACTACGTTGCGTCGAAGGGCTACGACAACGAGCGCGTGCAGGGCTTTGCCTGGGGCATGGGGATCGAGCGCATCGCGATGCTCGTGCACGAGGTGCCGGACCTGCGGATGCTCTACGAGAACGACCTGCGCCTGCTCGAGCAGTTCGGAGCAGGGCCATGAGGGTGCCGCTCGGCTGGCTGCGCTCGTACTGCGACCCGGGCCTGCCGGTCCAGGAGGTCGCGGACGCCCTGACGATGGCCGGGCTCAAGATGGAGCGCATCCACCACACGGGCGTGGGCGACGTGTCGGCCTTCCTCGTCGGGCGGGTGCTCGAGTCGGAGCGGCATCCGAACGCCGACCGGCTGACCGTGTGCCGGGTGGACGTCGGGCGCGGCGAGCCGCAGACGATCGTGTGCGGCGCGCCGAACGTGGCCGCCGGGCAGACGGTGGCGGTGGCGCTGCCGGGGGCGGTGATGCCGGACGGGGCGACGCTCGGCGAGGCGAAGCTGCGCGGGGTGAAGTCGAGCGGGATGATCCTGGCCGAGGACGAGGTAGGGATCGGCGAGGACCACGAGGGCATCATGGTCCTGCCCGGCGACCTGCCGGTGGGCGGCTCGCTGTCCGAGCACCTCCCGATCGCCGACGACGCGATCGAGATCGAGATCACTCCCAACCGGCCGGACGCGATGGGCGTGTACGGGGTGGCGCGCGACCTGCACGCCGCCACGTCGGCGCCGCTTGCGGACGACCCGACGGCGGCCGACGCCGTGCCGGCAGGCGACGACGCCGCCGGCGACCACATCTCGATCGAGATCGACCCCGAGATCTGCCTTCGCTTCACCGCACGCGTGTTCGAGGACGTGAGGATCGGCCCGTCGCCGCTGTGGCTGAAGCAGCGCCTGATGGCGGCCGGCCAGCGGCCGATCATGAACGTGGTCGACATCACCAACTACGTGATGCTGACCTGCTCGCAGCCGCTGCACGCCTTCGACCTCGACAGGGTGCGCGGCGGCCGCATCGACGTCCGGCGCGCGCGGGAGGGCGAAATGATGCGGTCGCTCGACGACGTGGAGCGCAGCTTCAACTCGGAGGCGGCGCTGGTGTGCGACGGCGAGGGGCCGAGCGGGATCGCGGGGATCATGGGCGGTCAGATCTCCGAGGTGTCGGAGGAGACCACGCGCGTGCTGATGGAGGCGGCGACGTGGGTGGGGCCGAACATCATGCGTACGTCGAAAGCTCTGGGGCTGCGAACGGAGGCGTCTGCGCGCTTCGAGAAGCAGCTGCACCCGGAGCTGGCGATGGCGGGGCAGCGGCTGGCGGCGCGGCTGATGGTGGAGCTGTGCGGGGCGCGGATGGTGCCGGGGACGGTGGACGTGTACCCGCGTCCCGCGGAGCCGCGCGTGGTGCCGCTGCGATACGCGCGGATGGAGAAGCTGCTCGGCGAGCGGATCGAGGACGAGACCGCGCGCGGGATCCTGGCGCGCCTGGGCTTCGAACATGAAGGGGTCAGACCCCTTGAGTCGGGCGCGCTTAGATCTGGCGAGACGGCCGAGCGCTGGCGCGTTCCCCCCTGGCGCGACAGCGACGTCCAGCGCGAGGCCGACCTCATCGAGGAGGTCGCCCGCATCCACGGGCTCGACAAGCTCCCGACCACCCTGCCGGCGCGCCGCAACGCCGTCGGCAGGCTCACCCGCAGCCAGCGCCTTCGCCGCCGGCTCGAGGACCTCCTGCGTGACCGCGGCCTCAGCGAGTGCGTCTCGTACAGCTTCACGTCGCCGGCCGCGATCGAGCGGCTCCGGCTCGACGGGGTGCCCCTCCTGCGGCTCGACAACCCGCTCAGCGAGGACCAGAGCGTCATGCGCCCGCTGCTCCTGCCCGGTCTCCTCGACGCCGCCCGCCACAACGCCGCGCACGGGCGGCCGGGGGTGAGGCTGTTCGAGTCGGCTCACGTGTACCGGCCCTCGGAGCCGCTCGACGCGGCGCCGGCCGAGGCGCCGGGTGGGCGGTTCCCCGCGCTCGAGCGCCATCACCTCGCCGTGCTCCTAACCGAGGCTGCGCCGGGCGGCTGGCGGAGCGAGCGCCGGCCGGCCG
Organism: Thermoleophilaceae bacterium; assembly: GCA_046462295.1. Lineage (GTDB taxonomy): Bacteria > Actinomycetota > Thermoleophilia > Solirubrobacterales > Thermoleophilaceae > JACVRW01. Next base: position 3,262 of record JBKGUS010000012.1, read on the forward strand.
ACTTCTTCGCGGTTCGCGCGCTGCTCGAGGCCGTGCTCGAGGTCGCGGGTGTCGACTGGGTCGCCGAGGAGGGCGGGCGGTCGTTCCTGCACCCGGGCCGGGCGGCTTCCATCGTCGCGCGCGAGAGCGAGCGCAAGCTCGGCTGGCTCGGGGAGCTGCACCCGCTGGTCGCGCGTGAATGGGACGTGCCCGGGCCGGCGGCCGGCTTCGAGCTGGACGTGGAGGCGGTGCTCGAGGTGACGGCCGGCCGGGAGGACGTATACCGCGACGTCACGAGCTTCCCCGCCGTGTTGCAGGACATCGCCGTGGTGGTGGCGGAGGGCGTGCCTGCCGCCGAGGTGGAGGAGGCCGTGCGCGCCGGTGGCGGCGATCTGCTCGCCGGCGTTCAGGTCTTCGACCTGTACCGGGGCGAGCAGGCCGGCGAGGGGAACAAGTCGCTGGCGCTGAGACTCGAGTTCCGGGCGCCGGACCGCACCCTGACGGACGATGAGGTGGCTCGCCGCCGCGAGGCGATCGAGCGGGAGCTGGGCGAGATAGGGGGGCGGCTCCGTGCCTGACCGGGGCGCGAGGGGCGCGGCGCCGCGGGTTGGAGGTCGCATGCATAGGGCCGCCGTCATCGGAGCCGCCGGCTTCGGCGGCGCGGTCGCCGCCGCCATCCTCCGGCGTCACCCCTCGATCGAGCTCACCGCCGTCACCGCGCGCTCCGACGCCGGCCGTCGCCACGACGAGCTCTATCCGGCCTACCGCGTTCCGCTCGAACTGGAGACCTTCGATCCGGACGCCGTCGCCGAGCGGGCCGACTGCGCCCTCGTCGCCTACCCGCACAAGGCGGCCGCGCCCGCCGTCAGGGCGCTTCGCGAGCGCGGCCTGAAGGTCGTCGACCTCTCCGCCGACTTCCGGCTCGACCAGGCCGCCTACGAGCACTGGTACCAGCCCCACGAGGCCCCCGAGCTCCTCGCGGAGTCCGTCTACGGGCTGCCCGAGGCGCACCGCGACGAGATCCGCAACGCCGACCTCGTCGCGGGTCCCGGCTGCAACTCGACCGCGGCGATCCTCGCGCTGCTCCCGCTCAAGGGCCGGCTCGACGAGGCCGTGGTGGACATCAAGACGGGCGTCTCCGGCGCCGGGCGCGAGGCCACCGAGGAAACGCACTTCGTCTCCGCCACCGACAACGTCAACCCCTACAAGACCGAGGGCCACCGCCACCTCGCCGAGCTCCAGCAGGAGCTCCCGGGCGTGCACTTCTCGTTCGTCCCGCATCTGCTTCCGATCGACCAGGGCCTGATGGCGAGCTGCTACGCCAGGCTTACCGAGCCGCTCGACCGCGACGCGGTTCGCGAGCTGTACGCACAGGCCTACGCGGACGAGCCGTTCGTCGAGCTGCTCGAGGTGCCGCCCCACACCCGCGACGTGCGCTTCACCAACCGCGCGTCCGTCTACGTCACCGTGGCCGGCGACCGCGTGCTCTCGTTCTGCGCGATCGACAACCTCTGGAAGGGCGCCGCCGGGCAGGCCGTGCAGGACCTCAACCTGATGCTGGGCCTGCCGGAGACGGAGGGGCTCGAGTGATCGGCTCGCTCGCGTGACCTTCTTCCGCTCCCGCTGGGTCGAGGCTCCGGGGCACGTCCGCGAGCTCGAGCCGCACGCCCTCCCCGCGGGGTTCCGCGCGGCGGGCGTCGCGGCCGGCATCAAGCCCGAGGGCCTCGACGTCGGCGTGCTCGTCTCGGACGAGCCGGACACCGTCTCAGCCGCCCGCTTCACCACCAACGCCCGCCTGGGCGCCCCTGTGATCGTGTCGATGCAGGCCGACCTCGACCGGCTCTGCGCCGTCGCCGCGAACTCGGGCTGCTCGAACGTCGGCGACGGCCAGCGCGGCCTCGAGACCGCGGCGGCGATGCAGTCCACGACCGCCGACGAGCTCGGCGTGCAGCCGCGGCGGGTGGGTGTCGCCTCGACCGGCGTGATCGGCCACGAGCTGCCGCGCGACAAGGTCCTCGCCGGCGTGCGCGACGCCTGCGCCGAGCTCGGCGGCGACGCGCGCTCCTTCTCCGAGTCGATCCTCACCAGCGACAGCGGCCCCAAGCGCGCCTGCCTCGAGGTGCAGCTGCAGGCGGGCACCGTCCGGCTCGCCGCCCAGGCGAAAGGCGCCGGCATGATCGAGCCGCGCTTCGCGACGATGTTCTGCTTCGTCCAGACGGACGCCGCGCTCGGGCAGCACACCCTCGACCTGCTCACGGGCGTGTGCGTGAAGCGCTCCTTTGACCGCATCTCCGTCGACGGACAGCTCTCGACGAGCGACACGGTCTTCGCCCTCGCGGGCGGCGCCTCCGGGATCCGGATCGAGCCCGAGAGCCCCGACGAGCTCCGGCTCGGCGAGGCCATGGACGCCCTGCTCCGCCAGCTCGCGCTCGAGATCGTCGCCGACGGCGAGGGCGCGAAGCGGGTGGGGCGCATCGTCGTGAACGGGCGGCCCGACGCCGTGGAGCCGGTGGCGCGCTCGATCGCCAACTCGCCGCTCGTCAAGGCCGCCCTCCACGGCGGCGATCCCAACTTCGGGCGCCTCCTGCAGGCAGCCGGGCAGGCCTGGCCGCCCGGCGAGCCGTTCGTGGCGGACCTGGAGATCGAGGGCCACCAGGTGGTGTCGGCCGGGGACGCGGTGGAGCCGGCGCCGGCGGAGCTGGTGGAGGGCGAGGAGGTCGAGTACGTCCTCACGATGCCGGGCGAGGGCGGCGAGACCGAGGTCTTCTTCAGCGACCTCAGCCCCGAGTACGTGAGCTACAACGCGGATTACACGTCATGAGAGACGTCGCAACCCTCCTCGAGGCGCTCCCCTACATCCGCGAGTTCCACGGCAAGACCGTGGTGATCAAGTACGGCGGCGCGGCCATGACGGACCCGGACCTGAAGGAGGAGTTCGCGCGCGACGTGGTCCTCCTCAAGTACGTCGGCATGAACCCCGTCGTGGTGCACGGCGGCGGCCCCGACATCACGCTCTACATGGAGCGGCTCGGCATGGAGGTCCGCTTCGTCGAGGGGCTGCGCGTGTCCGACGAGGCCACCGTCGAGGTGGCGAAGATGGTCCTGGTCGGCAAGCAGAACAAGGACATCGTGCTGCGCATCAACCGCCACGGTCAGCCGGCGGTCGGGCTGTGCGGCGACGACGGCCTCCTCTTCACGGTTCGCAAGCAGCTCGCGGGTGGGGAGACCGACATCGGCTTCGTGGGCCAGATCGAGCGGGTCGACGCCGACGTGCTGCTCCACATCGCGGAGGACTACATCCCGGTGATCGCGTCGGTCGGGGCGGACACCGAGGGCAACTCCTACAACGTGAACGCCGACGCCGCGGCCGCCGCCGTGGCCGAAGCGCTCGGCGCCTTCAAGGTGGTCTTCCTCACCGACGTGGAGGGCTGGCGGGCCGATCCGGGCGACCCGTCGAGCCGCATCTCGGAGGCCACCGCCGCGGAGGTGCGCGAGCGGCTCGACGGCGTGGGCGGCGGCATGCGCCCGAAGCTCGAGGCGTGCCTGCACGCGCTGTCGGCGGGCGTCGGCAACGCCCACATTGTCGACGGCCGCGAGCCGCACTCGCTGCTGCTTGAGCTGTTCACGAACGAGGGCATCGGGACGAAGCTGTGGCCTTAGACCAGCTCCAGGCCTACGAGTCCGAGGCCGTGATGGGCACGTACGCCCGCAACCCGGTCGAGTTCGTGCGCGGCGAGGGCGCCCGGCTGTGGGACGACCAGGGGAACGAGTACCTCGACTTCCTGGCCGGGATCTCCGTGACCCAGCTCGGCCACTGCCACCCTGCGGTCGTGGAGGCGGTGCGCGAGCAGGCCACCCGGCTCATGCACGTCGGCAACCTGTTCTACACCGAGCCCGGGATGCGGCTCGCGAAGCGGCTGTCCGAGCTATCGCTCGGCGGCAAGGTGTTCCTGTGCAACTCGGGCACTGAGGCGATCGAGTGCGCGATCAAGCTGGCCCGCCGGCACCGCCCGGGCGGCGACTTCGTCGTGCTCGAGGGAGGCTTCCACGGCCGCACGATGGGAGCGCTGTCGGCTACTCCGCAGGAGTCGAAGCAGGCGCCCTTCGCGCCGCTCGTGCCGGGCTTCACGGCGGTGGCGCGGGAGGGTGCGCCGCTTCCGCTCGTCGAGGCCGTCACCGACCGCACCGCCGCGGTCATCATCGAGCCGGTGCAGGGCGAGGGCGGTATCCACCCGATCCATCCGCAGATGCTCGCCGCGGCCAGGGATGCCTGCGAGGAGACCGGCGCCGTTCTGATCTTCGACGAGATCCAGTGCGGCATGGGCCGCACCGGGACGATGTGGGCGTGGGAGGAGTCCGGCGTCGAGCCCGACGTGATGACCGTCGCCAAGGGTCTCGGCGGAGGCCTGCCGATCGGCGCGTGCGTGACGAGCCCCGCCTACGCCGACGTCCTCCAGTCCGGCGACCACGGCTCCACCTTCGCCGGCGGACCGGTGGTGGCGGCTGCGGCGAACGCGGTCCTCGACACGGTCGACGACGACGCCTTCCTGGCCGCCGTGGCCGCGAAGGGCGAGCGCCTGGCCGCGGGCCTGCGTGACCTCGGGTTGGCGGTGCGCGGCCGCGGCCTGATGCTCGCGTTCGCCTGCGACGGCGGCCCGGCGCTCGCCCGCGAGCTGCTGCTCGAGCAGCAGCTCGTGGTGAACGCGACCGGACCCGACACCGTCCGCCTGCTGCCGCCGCTCACGGTGAGCGAGGACGAGATCGACGAGGCCGTCCGGAGGGTCGGCGCCGCGCTCGGCGCCGGCGATCCCTCGCGCGGAGCGGCCGCCGGCTAGGGGCGGGCCGCCTGCGCCCGCCCGCGCAACGCGATCGCGCGAGCCGGAGCCGGGCTCCGCATCGACGCGGCTATCTCCTTCGCCGCGCGCTTCGCCTCGTGGCCCATGTGGCCGATGTGCGCGGGCAGCGGCCGGTAGCCGACGAAGCGCAGCCCCGGCGCGGCCTCCTGGCCCTGCGGCGCGTGCGGCGCGCCGCGCTCGTTCAGCACGCCCAGGTGCCCGACCAGCGGCTCCAGGCCGGGGCGGTAGCCCGTCGCCGCCACCACCGCGTCGGGCTCGATCCGGTTCCCGTCGGCGAGCGTCAGGCCGCTCTCGTCGAGCGACTCGACTCCGGCGACGATCTCGATCCGGCGGTCCCGGATCGCCTGGATGACCTCCTTGTCCACAATCGCCGGAGCGACGCTCAGCCGCCTCAGCCGGGCGAAGACGCCCTCCTCCGGCACGGGCAGGCCGAACTCGGTCAGGTCGCCGATCTCCTTCTCCCGAACCTTCCTCATGACCGCGTCGGCGCGCTCCGGGGGCAGCCTGCGGAAGAGGTTGGCGAGCAGCGGGCCGGCGGCCGAGCGGATGATGATGTTCGGCGGGGTGCGCACGGCGAGACGGACCCGTCCGGCGCCGCCGTCGGCAAGGTCGTAGGCGATCTCCATGCCCGAGCAGCCCGGGCCCACGACGAGCACGTCGGCATCGCGGAAGGCGCGCGGGCTGCGGTACTCGCCCGAGTGGATCAGCCGCTTCTCGAAGCGGTCACGGCCCGGCCAGTCGGGGACGTGCCCGGTGTGCTCGTAGCCGGCGGCAACGATCACGTGGTCCGCGAGCACGTCGCCGGTCGATGTGCGCAGGATCCACCCGTCGCCGCCGCGGTCGATCCGCTCGAGCCGGGTTCCCAGCCGCACCTGGATCCCGTTGCGCCGCGCGTAGCCCTCGAGGTACTCGACGACCTCGTCGCGCGACGGGAACATCGGCGTGCCGCGCAGCCAGCGGCCGCCCGGGAGCTTCGAGAACGGGCGGCTCGAGTTGAGCCGCAGCCGGTCGTAGCGGCCCCGCCAGGACGACGCGATCGCGTCCGAGCGGTCGAGCACGGTCGCCTGGATTCCTCGGCGGCCGAGCGCCGCCGCCGAGGCGAGTCCCGCCGGCCCGGCGCCGACCACGACTACGCGGCCTTCCATGTCCTCTTCTCCCGGTCCGATTCCATTCGAGTTGCCCAGTGTGGGCCGTTGCGGGCGCGGGACGTGTGCGATGCCGCACACCAGTTAGGGTGACGCGCCCGTGAACGAGCCCCGACACACGCTGATCAAGACGGCCTCCTACGAGGCCGACCCGTCCGAGGTCGGCCGCGTGCTGCTGCTCTATTCGGGCGGCCTCGACACGAGCGTGATGCTCAAGTGGATCCAGGACGAGTACGAGGCCGAGGTGGTTGCTCTCACCGTCAACCTCGGCCAGCCGGGGGAGGACTACGAGGTGGTGAAGGGCAAGGCGCTCCACCTCGGCGCGCTCGACTGCCACGTGGTCGACGCGCGCGAGGAGTTCGCGCGCGAGTACGTGGTGCCGGCGATCAAGGCGAACGCGCTGTACGGCGGCGGCTACCCGCTCTTCACCGCGCTCGGCCGGCCGCTGATCGCCAAGCTGGCCGTGGAGTACGCACGCAGGACCGGCTGCGACACGATCGCCCACGGCTGCACCGGCAAGGGCAACGACCAGGTGCGGATCGAGTCGACGGTGGTGGCGCTCGACCCGTCGATGAGGATCATCGCCCCCGTGCGCGGCTGGCAGATGGGGCGCGAGGAGGAGATCGCCTACGCGCGCGAGCACGGGATCCCGGTGAAGGGCGGCACGGAGACGCCGCCCTACTCGATCGACGACAACCTCTGGGGACGCTCGTCCGAGGGCGGCCCGATCGAGGACATCGAGGAGCCGCCGCGCGACGACGTGTTCCAGCTCGTCACCCGGCCCGAGGAGGCGCCCGACGAGCCGCAGGACGTGCGCGTCGAGTTCGAGCGCGGCGTGCCGGTGGCGCTCGACGGCGAGCGGCTCGGGCTGGTGGAGCTGCTCGAGCGGGCCGGTGAGATCGGCGCGCGGCACGGGGCCGGCATCGTCGACCACATCGAGGACCGGATCGTCGGCCTCAAGGTGCGCGACATCTACGAGGTGCCGGCGGCGGCGGTGATCCTCACCGCGCACAAGGAGCTCGAGAAGCTCGTCGGGACGATCCACCAGAACACGTTCAAGCCGCACCTGGACGACCACTGGGCCTACCTCGTCTACGCGGGGCTGTGGTACGAGCCGCTCCTGTCCGACCTGAACGCGTTCATGGACGCCGTGAACGAGCAGGTGACCGGGGAGGTGACGATGCGGCTCTACAAGGGGAGCGTGCGGCCGGTGGCGCGCCGCTCGCCGAACGCGCTGTACGACCCCGCGCTGGCCGGCTTCGGGGAGTCCGGCGGGCTGTTCTCGCAGCAGGCGAGCCCGGGCTTCATCGAGCTGTGGTCGCTCCAGTCGCGAATGGCGTACAACGTGCGCAACCGGGAAACGGAGGACTGATGGGATCCAAGGGCTACACAGTGCTGGGGTGGCTCGTGTGGCAGATCGCCACGCGGGTCGCGAAGCGCAAGATGGCGCACAACAAGTTCAAGCTGGGAGCGGCGGCTACCGTCCTGCTGGTGCTGGTTGCGGGCCTTGCGGCGGCGAAGGCGGCCTCCGGAGAGGACTAGCGCCTGAGGGTGCCGTTCCGTACCGCCGTGCTCGCCGCGACGCTCCTCGCGCTCGCGGCGGGCTGCGGCGACGATGACGACGAAGCCCCCGCTGCCCGCTCTGCGGACGCGCCCGCGGCCGGCCCGAGCTCGGTGCCGGTCGAGCAGCTACGCGAGGGCGGCTACGTGGTCACGTTCCGGCACGCCGCGACCGGCTCCGGGGTCGATACCACCGACGACCTCAGCGACTGCTCGCGCCAGCGCAACCTCGACGCCGAGGGGAGGCGCCAGTCTCGCGAGATCGGGCGCGCCTTCGAGCGGCTCGACATCGCGGTCGGGCGGGTGATGGCAAGCCCCTTCTGCCGGGCGCGCGACACAGCGCGGTTCGCCTTCGGCCGAGTTCAGCCCAGCCGGGCGCTTCTCTCGGTCGAGTTCTTCGCCAGCCCGCGCGAGGGCCGCCGCGAGGGCCTCCGCCGGCTGCTGAAGACGGAGCCGCAGGATGGCACCAACACGGTTCTCGTGACCCACGGCTCCGCCATCCTCGACGCCCTCGGCGAAGAGCCCGAGGAGGGCGACGCCGTGATCGTCGAGCCCGGCCGCGGGAAGCGGGGCTACGCCGTGGTCGCGAGGGTCCCGGTGGACGACTGGAGAAGCGCCCGGCCGGACTGACGGCGGTCAGGCTCGAAGGCGTCGGGTCAGGACCAGTCCCCAGCCGAGACGCGTCCCGGCTCGGGGAAGTCGACCGTGCCCTCCTTGGGCGTGCCGATCCGCAGCGGGTTGCCGAACGGGTCGCGCAGGCCGCAGTCGGTGCCGTAGAAGCGCTCAGTCGGCTCCTCGGTGAACTCGACGCCCTTGGCCACGAGCTCCTCGTAGGTCTTGTGGACGTCATCCACCGCGATGATCGCCGCCATGCCGGCGGCGCCCTTCGTCACCAGCTCGCGGATCTGCTCCGCCGTCGCCTCGTCGTACGCCGGCGGGGCCGGCTTCTCGAGCAGCAGCTGGAGGTCGCGCTGGCCGGGATAGGTCACGGTGAGCCAGCGCATGAAGCCGAGGTCCGCGTCGGTGTGGACCTCGAAGCCCAGCTTGCCCACGTAGAAGTCGAGCGCCTCGTCCTGGTCGAGGACGAATACCTGTGTGTGCGTGATCCTGTTCGCCATGCAGCGAGGCTAGCCCCGGCGTTCTCGGCTCGCTTCTCCGAAACTGCTCGGTCTCGTCCAGGCCTTCATGAAGCAGGCCGGGACCGCACGGAGATCCGCGGCGCGCGAGCGGTACGCGGACGGCGGCTCGCCGACGATGTCCGAGAACGTCCGGCTGAACGTCCCCAGGCTCGTGAAGCCCACGTCGAAGCAGATCTCGGTCACGCTGCGGTCCGTCTCGCGCAGCATGAACATCGCCCGCTCGACCCGGCGGCGCTGCAGATAGCGGTGCGGCGTCTCGCCGAAGGTGGAGCGGAAGACCCGGATGAAGTGCGCCTCGGAGACGTGGGCGATCCTTGCGAGGGTCGGGATGTCGAGCGGCTTCGCGTAGTCGCGGTCCATCGCGTCGCGGGCGCGCAGCATGCGGCGGTTGGACTCCTCGACGGCTCGGCTCATGGCTGCGACTGGTGCGAGGTCGGCTTGCCGGAGCTCAGGACATGGCGGCTGTCCGAGCCGGGAGGCTTGTGAGCGAGGCGTCGAGGATGTCGGCGGCGAGGTCGATCTCGTCATCCGTGATCGTCAAGGGCGGGGCCATGCGCAGGCAGTTCGCGGCCCCGCCGGTGCCGCCGCGCACAAGGTTCATCGACAGCCCCCGTCGCTGGGTCTCCTCGGTCAAGGCCAGCCCGAGCGCCTCGGCGGGCTCCCGGGTGCCGCGGTCGCGCACGAGCTCGACGCCACAGAGCAGCCCGCCGCCGCGTACGTCGCCGATGCACTCGTGGCGTTGCTGTAGCGCATCGAGGTGCCCGCGCAGCCGCTCGCCGGCCGCCGCGGCTCGTTGTGGCAGCCGCTCCTCCCGCACGACGTCGAGCACCGACAGAGCCGCCGCAGCCGGGAGTGGGTCGCTGACGTGCGAGGTCACATGGATGAAGCCACGCTCGAAGCAGGACTCCTCGATCTCGGCGCTCGTCACGACCGCGCCGATGGGGACGCCCCCGCCCAGGGTCTTCGAGAGCACCAAGAAGTCGGGGACCACGTCGAAGGCCTCGAATCCGTACATGGCGCCCAGGCGACCCAGACCGGTCTGGCACTCGTCGAAGACGAGCAGCATGTCGCGCTCGCGACACAGTTCGAGCATGCGGACGAAGTAGCCAGGCGGCGGGACGATCACGCCGCCTGCTGAAAGCACGGGCTCCGCCACGACGGCTGCGGGCGATCCGACTGACGCCTGGTCGAACAGGTCGAAGCCCGCCTCCAGGCAGGACAGGTCGCAGGAGTCGCGGCAGCGGCGGATCGGGCAGCGGTAGGCGTACGGCGCCGGCAGGGCGAATCCGCCGGGGACGGTGGGGCCGTAGCCGCGGCGACCGGCCGCCAGCGTGAGCGCTGCGGCACCCCCTGTCAGGCCGTGCCACGAGCGCGTCAAGGACGCCACCTCGAAGCGGCCGCTGTGCAGCTTGGCCATGCGCACGGCCACTTCGATCGACTCACCGCCGGTGGAGAGCAGCATGGTGCGGTCGAGCCCGGCGGGGAGCGTGGTCACCAGGGCTTCGGCCAAGTCGAGCACCGGCGGGGACAGCATCCACGAGTTCAAGTGGATGGCGCTGTCCAAGGAGCGCCGGATCGCCTCGCCGACGCGCGGGTGGTTGTGGCCGACGGTGGCGCAGATCTGGCCGGCGGTGAAGTCGAGGATGCGCCGGCCATCGGCCGTGGTGACCCACGAGCCGTCTGCCCCCACGATGATGTCCTCGACGAAGTCGCCGCCGTAGCGAATGAGGTGGTCGTGCATCAGCCGAGCGCAAGCGTGCCAGAACCGGGGCCGCCATGCGCCTAATCCCGCATCTAGCGGCCTCTGGCCATCGGCCTGGTCAAGTCGTCATGTGCCGGACGTATTCTCAGGATCCCGGTGAGCTTCGCCCATCTCCACGTCCATTCCGAGTACTCGGTGCTCGACGGCGCCTGCCGCATCGACGCCCTCGCCGAGCGGGCCGCCGCCTTCGGCCAGCCGGCCCTCGGGCTCACCGACCACGGCGTCATGAACGGCGCCGTGGAGCACTACAAGGCCTGCCGCAAGCACGGGATCAACCCCGTGATCGGGCTCGAGGCCTACTTCGTGGACGACCGCCGCAGCGAGGCGCTCAAGTACGAGCGCAACCACCTGACGCTCCTCGCGGGCTCCGACACCGGCTTCCGCAACCTGGTCAAGCTGAGCTCGGCCGGCTACCTGGAGGGCTACCGGCGCGGGAAGGCCAACGTCGACCTCGAGCTGCTGTCCCGGCACGCCGAGGGCGTGATCGCGCTAACCGGCTGCCTCCAGTCGCGCTTCTGCCGCCGCCTCGTCGAGGACAACCCGGCCGAGGCGCGCGTCCACGCCGACCAGCTGCTCCAGGTCTTCGGCCCCGACAACGTCTACTTCGAGATCCAGCGCAACGGGATCGCCGAGCAGGACAAGGCGAACGAGGGCATCGTGCGGATCGCCCGGGAGCTGGGCCGCCCGCTGGTGGCGACCGGGGACGTCCACTACCTGCGCCGGGAGGACTTCGAGAACCACCGCGCGCTGCTCTGCGTCCAGACGAAGAGCACCATCCGCGATCCGAAGCTCTCCTTCGACACGAACGAGTTCTTCCTGAAGAGCTCTGACGAGATGGCCGGGGACTTCGCCGCCTGGCCCGAGGCGCTCGCCTCCACGGTCGAGATCGCCGAGCGCTGCAACGTCGACATCGAGCTGGGCAAGATGCTCATCCCGCGCTTCCCGACCCCGGACGGGGAGCCCGAGCCCGCCTGTCTGCGCAGGCTCGCCCACGAGGGGCTTCGCGCCCGCTATGGGGACCCGCCCCCGGCCGAGGCGGTCGAGCGGCTCGAGATGGAGCTCGAGGTGATCGAGAAGATGGGCTTCTCGGCCTACTTCCTGATCGTCTGGGACTTCGTCAAGTTCGCGAAGGACAGCGGGATCTCCGTCGGCCCGGGCCGCGGTTCGGCGGCCGGGTCGCTCGTCTCGTACTGCCTGGACATCACGGAGGTCGATCCGCTCGCCTACGGACTGCTGTTCGAGCGCTTCCTCAACCCGGAGCGCGTGTCGATGCCGGACATCGACATCGACTTCTCGGTGAAGGGCCGCGCGCGGGTGATGCGCTACGTCGAGGAGAAGTACGGCAAGGAGTCCGTGGCGCAGATCATCACGTTCGGCAAGATGCTCCCGCGCAACGCCACGCGAGACGCGGCACGGGTGCTGGGCCACGACTACGGCGCCGGCGACCGGCTCGCCAAGCTGATCCCGGAGCCCGTGATGGGCCGCTCGCTCTCGTTCGACCAGTACCTGGAGCAGGAGCCCGACCTGCGCCGGGCCTACGACTCCGAGCCCGAGGCGCGCCAGATCATCGACACCGCGCGCGGCCTCGAGGGCATCGTCCGCAACGCGGGCATCCACGCGGCCGCGGTGGTGATCGCGGACCGGCCGCTCACGGACATCGTGCCGGTTCAGCTGATGGAGGACCGCGGCGTGCCGGGCACTAACGGCGAGCGCGCCTACAAGGTCGTCACGCAGTACTCGATGAAGCCGATCGAGGAGATCGGCCTGCTCAAGATGGACTTCCTGGGGCTGCGCAACCTCGACGTGATCGAGGACTGCCTGGCGATCATCGAGGAGTCCACGGGCGAGCGGCCCGACATGGCGTCGCTACCACTCGACGACTCCGCCACGTACGAGATGATGGCCCGCGGCCACTCGGTCGGCGTGTTCCAGTTCGAGTCCGACGGCATGCGGGAGGCGCTGCGCAAGGTCAAGCCGACCGAGTTCGAGGACCTCGTGGCGCTGAACGCGCTCTACCGGCCCGGGGCGATGCGCTACATCGACACCTATGCGCGCAACAAGCGCAACCCGGAGGCGGTCGAGTACATCGACCAGCGGCTGCGCTCGATCACCGAGTCCACCTACTCGGTGATCCTCTACCAGGAGCAGTCGATGCAGATCGCCAAGGCGATCGCCGGCTTCTCGGGCCCCGAGGCGGACAACCTCCGAAAGGCCATCGGCAAGAAGGACCGCGCGAAGATGGCGGCGATGCGCGACCGCTTCTTCGAGGGCGCGCGCTCGACCGGCACCTCGGAGAACGTCATCCAGGAGCTGTGGTCGGTCAACGAGGCGGCGGCGGACTACTCGTTCAACAAGTCGCACGCCGCCTGCTACGCGCTGATCTCGTACCGGACCGCGTGGCTCAAGGCGAACTACCCGGCCGAGTACATGGCGGCGGTCATCTCGTCGGTCATGTCGACGAAGGACAAGGTGCCGTTCTTCGTGTCGCGCTGCGAGGAGATGGGGATCCACGTCCTGCCGCCCGACGTGAACCACTCCGACCACGACTTCGTCGTCGTCGCGGGCGACATCCGCTTCGGGCTCGACGCGGTGAAGAACGTCGGCGCCGCGGCTGTCGACGCGGTGCTCGAGGCGCGCGCCGAGGGCGGCCCGTTCACGTCGATCTGGGACTTCTGCGAGCGCGTCGACTGCCGCGCGGTGAACAAGAAGGCGATCGAGTCGCTCGTCAAGTGCGGCGCGCTCGACTCGACCGGCGCCACCCGCGCCGGGATGCTCGAGATCCTCCCGTCGGCGCAGGGCGCCGGGCAGAAGACCCAGCAGGACGCTCTGCTCGGGCAGGGTTCGATCTTCGACTTCGGCGACGCGCCCGGCGCCGGCGGCGGCGCAGGGGGCGAGAACCCGTTCGCCGCGCCGCAGCATCCGCCGGTGCCGCGCATCGAGGACGACACGAAGGACCGCAACGCCATGGAGAAGGAGACGCTCGGCCTCTTCCTGTCGTCGCACCCGCTGAAGGAGGCGCGCCCGGCTCTGCGCGCCA
>JBKGUS010000013.1:0-9637 GCA_046462295.1 Thermoleophilaceae bacterium
GTCAAGGCTGACCTGCAGAGGGGCAAGGAGCGCGGCCAGGAGCAGGCCGAGCGCGCCAAGCAAAGGGCGCAGACCGAAGTCCGCAACAGCGGCGGCCCCGAGAACGCAACGGGAGCCCGCCGGCGCGACGCGTAGGCGGCAACCCGCAGATAAACCACACGAGAGGTAGGAGCAAGACGATGACCCACACAGAATCAGCCGTAGCCGAGTGGCGCGGCCGCAACGCCGTCGATAGCGACGGCGGCAAGATCGGCTCGATCGACGAGATCTACATGGACGCCCAGACCGGCAAGCCCGAGTGGCTGGCGGTCAAGACCGGGATGTTCGGCTCGAAGGTCAGCTTCATCCCCATCGCCGAGGCCAGCGACGCCGGCGGGGATGTACGCGTGCCCTACGACAAGCAGCAGGTCAAGGACGCCCCCAACGCCGAGGCGGACGGCGAGCTTTCCCAGCAAGAGGAGGCCAGCCTCTACCGCCACTACGGCCTGAATTACTCGGAGGCGCGTTCGGACTCCGGGCTGCCCCAGGGCCAGGGCCGCGAAGCGGTCGGCCACGACACGCGCGGCCCGACCACCGACGATGCGATGACCCGCTCCGAGGAGGAGCTGCGGGTGGGTACGACCAGCCGCGAGAGCGGCCGTGCGCGGCTGCGCAAGTACGTGGTCACCGAGCAGGTCGAGAAGACGGTGCCCGTGAAGCGCGAGGAGGTCCGCGTCGAGCGCGAGCCGATCACCGACGCCAACGTCGGTGACGCCAAGTCCGGTCCCGCCATCTCTGAGGAGGAGCACGAGGTCGTCCTCCACGAGGAGGAGGTCGTGACAGAGAAGCGCACCGTCCCCAAGGAGCGCGTGCGGATCGGCAAGGAGACCGTCAGCGAGGAGCAGACCGTCTCGGAAGAGGTCCGCAAGGAGCAAGTCGAATCCGAGGGCGCCGGCGGCAAGCGCGACCGCAAGTAGGTTCGCGGAGAGCAGCCAGGCAACCGATCGGGGGTGGGGCGTGCCGGGTGCACGCCCCACCTACAACCCTGGAAAGGAGCACCCAATGGAGATCCCCAAGGACAAGATCCTCGAGCTGCTGCGCAGCCGAGGCGACAACGACAAGGCCGGCCAGGCCGACCAGGAGCTTCCGGACAACGTCGACCCCGAGCGCGACTCGGGACTGCTGTCCAAGTTCGGTGTCGACCCCTCCGAGCTGCTGGGCGGGCTCGGCGGCGGAAAGATCCCCGGCCTCTAGGCCGGCCTTAGAGGAGAGGCGACACCTGATGGCAAAGACGAGACAACGCGGGCAAACTGACGACCACTCGAGCGGCGGCGCTGCCGAGATGGGCAGGCGGGGGCTGCCAGACGATCGACTCGATCGGCCTTCGCGGCGGACTTCACGGGACAGGTACGAAGACGCGCAGGATCGCCGCCACGAGCAGTACGGCGGCTTCAACCTCGGTGCCGCTTTCTTCGGCTGGCTCGTGGCAACCGGTCTTGCGGTGCTGCTGATCGCCATCCTCGGCGCGGCTGGAGCGGCCATCGGGCTCACCGAGCTGAGCGAGCCCGAGGCCAGGGACAGCGCTGGAACGATCAGCATCGTCGGCGGGGCGCTGTTGATCGTCGTGCTCGCAATCTCCTACTACGCCGGCGGGTACGTCGCCGGACGGCTGTCGCGCTTCGACGGCGCTCGCCAGGGCCTTGGCGCCTGGCTCTTCGGCCTGGTAGTCACGATCGTGCTCGCCGTGGCAGGAGCGGTGCTGGGCTCGGAGTACAACATCCTCCAGAAGCTCGACCTGCCGCGGATACCCGTCGACGAGGGATCGCTGTCCACCGGGGGCCTGATAGCGCTCGGCGTCGTTCTCGTTGCGACACTCGTCGCGGCCATTCTCGGCGGCAAGGTGGGACAGCGTTATCACCGAAAGGTCGATCAGGCGGGCCTCTGATGGTCGGCGAAATGGGTCAGGTCAGCTCAGGGTGAGGAGCATGACGAACGCGTAGCCGACGACGACCAACGCGGGATGTTGGACGCAGTCCTCTCACCGTTGCTGCTCCCGCGCCGGCTCGTGCAGGATCTGGAGGCCATCGGCGAGGCCGCCCGCAGTTTGCCCGATTTCGAGCGAACGGTGATCGCGCGAATGGACGATCTCGGTGTCGACGTGCGCAGTATGGGGGCCGAGCTGAACGCTTCGGTCGAGCGCCTGGTGGCCGAGTTGGCGCGCCTGGACCATAGAGTGTCGGCCCTGCAGGACCAAGTGCCGGAGCTGGCGCGCGATCTAGCCGCCACCAAGGCCCTTGCGGGCGAGCTCCGTGACCAGGTCGGCGATGCGGTCGAGCACCTCCCCGACCCGAACCCCCGGGGGCCGATAGCTCGCGCCCGCGACGTCATCACCGGTGCAGATCCGTCGGCCGAAGGGGCGTGACATGGGGAGATCGACGTGTCAGCGACTCCCCGCGGTCAATCTGATTTTCGGCGAGATCGACTCGCTCGAGGGGGACTGACTGGCCCGTAGACGAGTGACGGCAGGTCATCATCGACCTGATCGCCAAACCCCTGCCGCAGCGCTCCTTGCACCGCCCCTTGGGAGTGCAAATGGGGTCCAGGTCGAGCGCCTCGATGTCAAGGCGGATGGCGATCGACTCCGGTTGTCGGCTGGCGGCCTGCTAGTGGGAGGGTGATGATGAAGGGCAAGAAAAGGGCGGGATGACCGAAGAGCAGACAGCGTGGTGCTCGACGACGTGAACGTATCCCGCTTTCACGCCACCATCGTGGAAAGCGGCGGCGAGCTCGAGCTGCGTGGCCTGGATTAGTGCGGCACCCGGGCCATGAAAGCGCTGGAACCATGGGGAAGCGAACCTCTGATCGCAGCTGCGTGGGCTTCGCGTTTGTGTCTTGTCTGCACGGCGGCGAGGTGGCGGGTCCGCAGGCCGGCATCGCTCGGACCAGCGGCCGGCGGCGCTTCGATGAACAGTCCGGTGCGGAGGCGGGTAGCGGTAGAGCACGGGGACGCCGCTGCCGTCGTCGCCGTCCACCGCGTCGAGCTTGATCTTGGCGCAGGCGCGCAGATCGTCGGTTGGGAGCGAGGCGCCTCGCGAGCGAAGGTGGCAGCGCGGAGTGAAGTACGCGGTACGCAGACGGCGCGACGTCGAGCCGGGGCGGGTCTGTTCTTGCCGCGTGCGGGCGACCCGTCCGGGCATAGGCACTTCATAAGGTATGTCGGTCGCCCCCGACCAGATCCTCAGGGAGTACTACCGCCACTGTCGGCGCATCCACCGTCGCCACGATCCGACCTACTACTGGGCCACGCGGCGGCTGCCGGGCGAGGTCAGGCCCGCCGTGCACGCGGTCTACGCCTTCGTGCGGGTGACGGACGAAATCGTGGACGGGCCGCTGCGTCCGAAGGACCCGGCCGCCCGCCGGGCCGCCCTCGATCGCTGGGAGCTGATGCTCGGAGACGCGCTCCGGGGCGCCGGCGGCCACGCGCATCCAGTCGTGGCGGCGCTAGCGGACGCGGGCTACCGCCACCGGCTGCCGCTCGGCGAGCTGGGCCTCTACTTTGACTCGATGCGTAAGGATGCCGAGCCGGTGCGGGTGCAGACCTGGATCGAGCTCGAGCGCTACATGCAGGGCAGTGCCGGCTCCGTGGGCCGCATCCTCGCGGCGCTGCTCGGCGTGCCGGCCGCGCGCAGGGACGAGTTCGCCTCGCTGGCGCTCGCGTTTCAGCTCACCAACTTCGTTCGCGACGTGCGCGAGGATTGGGATCTAAATCGCGTCTACCTGCCCGCCGAGGATTTCGAACAGTTCGGGGTGTCCGTCGACCAGATCGAGCGGCGGGAGCTGACGCCGGGCTTCAGGCGCCTCGTCGCCCTCGAGGTAGAGCGGGCGCGCTCGCTGTTCCGCGCCAGCGCCCCGGCCGCCGACGTGGTCGCGCCGGGCGTGCGGCGCGGGATGCGCCTCGCCCGCAGCGTCTACCTGGGCGTGCTCGACCGCACGGAGCGGCTCGACTTCGACGTGCTGCGCCGGCGCCCAAGCTTGCCGCCGTGGGAGCTGGCCGAGGCCGTCGCGGGCGCGCTCAGGCGCGGCGCGTGACGCGCCGGGCGACGCTCCGCGGCGCGGAGCGCACCTCGCTCGACGGCGAGTCGGCCGACGTGCTCGTTTGCGGCGCCAGCTTCGCGGGCCTGGCGGTCGCCCTCGAGCTGGCGGGGAGCGCGACGGACGTGCTGCTCGTGGACCGCTACGAGGTGGGAGAGCGCGCCACCTCTGCCTGCGCCGCGCCCCGCCCGTGGCTCGAGGCGATGGGCCTGGCCGGCTCGATCCGGCAGGAGATCCCCTGCATGAGCTTCCACACCCCGCACGGCTCGGTGCGCTTCCGGCTTCCCTGGAGCTGGGCGGCCTTCGACTATCGCGAGCTCTGCCAACAGCTCTTCGACCAGACGGAGGCCCGCTTCGAGATCGCCACGGTCTCCGGTCGCCGCGATGGCGGAGTGCTCACGGATCGCGGGCTGCTTAGGGCGCCGCTGCTGGTGGACGCGCTGGGCTGGCGGCGCGTGCTCGCCGGCGAGTCCAACCAGCCACCCGAGGCACCGCTCTCGCGCGGCCTCGAGGTGCACCCGGACGGCGGCGGGCGCGACCTCGACGTCTGGATCGAGCGCTCGCTCGTCCGCTACGGCTACGGCTGGAGCGTGCCGGCGGGCGGCGAGCAGCGGGTGGGCGTGGGCTCCTACGAGCCGCGTGATCACGTGCGGCGCCCGACGGTGGCCCTCGCGGAGCGGCTGGCGCGGGAGCCCGTGCGCTACCAGGGCAACTGGTTCCCCCATCGGCTCCGGCGCGCCGCCCAGGACGGCGTGTTCTTCGTGGGCGACTCGGCCGGGCACTGCTTCCCCCTCTCCGGCGAGGGCATTCGGACGGCGTTCTACTTCGGCATCGCCTGCGGCCGCGAGCTGCGTTCGGTGCTCTCGGGGGAGCGAGGCAGGGATGAGGCACTGCGGCGCTACGCGCGGTTCAGCGCGTCGCACAGCCGGGCGTTCGGGCTGGCGCTGCGGCTGCAGTGGCTCGTGCCGCGCCTGCCGCCTCGCGTCCTCACGCTCGCTCTACGCTCGCTCGCCCGTCAGGCGCTGGTGGACCGCGCCTTCCGCTGGTACCTCGACCAGGCGCACCCCGCCTTCGCAGGCGCGCACCGGTCCGCCGCGACGCCGCCGCCCGCGATCCCGCTTTACACGGCCCCCGCGGCCGGCTCCCGGGACGCCGCCGCGGTACTGGGCCGCTCGGACGCTCATGGGCCCTCCTGAGCGGGGTCCGGGGCTGCCGCGCATGGCCACCCAGCTCACGCCTGGCCGAGTATCGCCACGAGGTAGCGCTCCCCCTGGTAGTCCGCCACCACCACCGACTTCGTCCAAGCGCAAGCCCAGACCGGAGTGCCCCTCTCATGGGCAAGCGGCACTCTGCTTGCGATTGCACGGCGCTGCTGCACCTCGTCCACAGCGACAGTCCCGGTCGGGGTGCCATCCGGACGCCTGCTTGTCTACAAGAGGAGCCGCGGGTTGAGGGCGGCTCGGGGGGCCTTCTTGGTCGACGTCTAGTCCAGCGGACCGCGTTGGGTTGACGGGATGGTCTGCCCAGCCGCTCCCTACTGCTGGAGGATGACGACGTTGCCGGCGACGGTGGGGAGCCATAGCTCGTCATCGATCGCGGCCGCTCCCGCCCCGCCGGAGTCGTCGAGTTCGACGCTGGTCATGACTTGTCCGGTGTCGAGATCGAGCGCGGAGAGGCGGTCGTGCGCCCGGCCGCTGGTGCGAACCCAGAGCAGGTCGCCGGCCTCTGTCCATGCGCTGATGCGCTGGCCGAACTGCCTGCGCCAGACAGCGTGACCGGTGTGCGGGTCGAGGCGCGCGAGCCCACCCGGTACGGCGGCGAGGAGCGCCTCGCGTTCGACTGCCCGCAGATCCGATGCCCCATCGAGCGTGAGTGGGACCTGCCTGCGCATGGCGCCCGTGCGGGGATCGAGGCGTTGCAGTCGCCCGTCGGCGGTGAGCGCCCACAAGCCGTTGGCCAGGAGGGCTAGGTCCGTAGCGACGAGATCGCCCGGCAGGACTACCTCGCTGACTCGGTTGGTGCGCGGGTCGATCCGTAGGCCGCCGCTTTCGCTCCCGCCGACCCAGACGTGGTCCCGGGTGGCGAGCACCTCGGAGCCCGTGAAGGGCTGGCCGGCCGGCGTGCGGAGCGCGATGCGGGCGGTCACGCGGTTCGTCGTGGGGTCTATGCGCAGCAGTGGACCGTGGAACTCGTCGCCGGCACGGGGCGACCCCTTCTGGAGCGCCCATAAGGCCCCGCCGCCCGATGCCAGCGAGACCTCACCTTGCACGGGCAGGCGGGTCGTCACCCCCAGATAGTTGTGGCCGGCCTCGATCCGGCGCGAGCGCGGATCGATGCGCAGCAGCTCGTCGCGGCTCGTGTCGTTCGTCCAGATCGAGCCGTAGGCGGCGACCGTGGAGCCGAGTGAGTCGGCCACGGTGAACTGCCCCACCACCTTCGGCGGCGTCAGCGCGCGCCGCTCGCTTCCGGACGTCAGGACGAAGGCCGCCACGGCGATCGCGGCGGCGACCGCCGCCGCGACGGCGGCGGCGGGCAGCGCCGAGTGACCGATGGTGGGGAGCAGGGCGCGACCCGCCGCGCCCAATCGCGCCAGCCGGCCGCGGCGCTGCTCGCGCTCCGCGGCCTCCCGGAGCTGCAACCGCAGCATCGTCTCGAACTCGAAGGCGGCCATCAGAACACCCCTCCCAGCCGCTTGCGGATCGCCGCCAGCCCCCGGCTGACGCGCTTACGCACCACCGCCTCGGAGATCTCGAGCTCCACGGCGATCTCGCCGTAGGGCCGTTCCTCGATCACATGCGCCTGGATCGCCTCTTGCTGGTCCGCCGGCAAGTCCCACACCAGCGCTGCGACCGAGTCCTGCTGGCCCAGCCGCTCGATGCGCGCGATGTCGTCGTCGGTGAGCTCGATCCGCTCGATACCGAGCCGCCTTCGGGCGCGGTCCTCGGCGCTACCGCGCCGCTGGGCGTCGGCGAGCTTGTGGTAGGCGATCGCAAACAGCCACGAGTCCGCCCGCCCGCCCCGTCGGCGATAACGCCTCCGCGCGGCGAGCGCCGCTGCGAACGTCTCCGCGGTCAGGTCCGCAGCCAACTCCGCATCCCGCGTCCGCCGCGAGAAGAAGGCCAGCAGCCGCTCGAAGTAGCGGTCGTAGAAGAGCGCGAAGGAGGCCGCGTCCTGCTGGATGAGAAGCTCCTCGTCGGTGGCGGCCATGCCCATGCTTCCTCACCCGGGATATCGCAGCCGGGCGCTTCCTGTGACCGACACTACTCTCGCCTCCGCGGCCCCGCCACCGGCGTCGTAGACGCGCGGTCACAACTCGCGGCCCTCTCCGAATACCTGATCAGCGACCGAGACGGGCCTTATCGGCGCAGCAACCCCTACAGCGGCTCGATGTCGCGGGGCGCCCGCGCGTTCATCGGCCGCTAGCTGAACATGCCGTAGGACGAAGGAGGAAACATGGCTGTTGCAGCACGTTTCTTGGCGGTCCTGGGTCTGATGGTGGGGATCGCCCCGGCGGCCCAGGCGATGGACTTCTCCCCCTGGGCTCCGGCCACGAACGCCGAGCAGATCCCGGGCACCAGCAGCGAGCTGAACACGACGTCGCTGGACGGCTGCCCGATCGAGTCGCCCGACGGACTCAGCCTCTACCTGGCCTCGGACCGCCCGCGCTTCGGAGGCGACGCGAGGACAGATATCGACATCTGGGTCGCGCACCGCCCAAGCGCGGATGCGCCCTGGGGCGTGCCCGAGAACCTCGGCGAGCCGGTCAACTCGACGGCCGACGACTTCTGCCCGACCCCCATCCGCGGCGGCGGGCTCTTCTTCGTGAGCCGGCGCGCCGTCGACGGAAGCTGCGGGGGCTCGGACATCTACCTCGCCCGCAGCAACCCCAGCCACGGCTGGGCCGAGCCGCTGCATCTCGCTTGCACTTCGGAGGGAGGTCCGAACAGCCCGCTCGACGAGATGGGCCCCTCCTACCTGAGCGCAGGCGGGCCCTCGCTCTACTTCTCGAGCGGCCCCGACATCTACGTCAGCCACAGGCTGGACGACGGGAGCTTCGGCCCCGCCGAGGCTGTCACGGAGCTGAACAGCACCGCCCTCGACATCCAGCCGAACGTCCGCAAGGACGGCCGCGAGATCGTCCTCGCCTCGAACCGCGCCGACCTAAGCGCCTTCGGTGGTCAGGACCTCTGGGTCGCCACGCGGGAGGGCGTCGACGCTCCCTGGTCGGCGCCCGTCAACCTGGGCGACGCCGTGAACACGGCCGCGAACGAGACGCGTCCCTCGCTCTCCTGGAGAGGCGCGACGCTCTACTTCGGACGGGCGCCGGGCCCCGAGGGATCGACTGACATCTTCGTCACCACCCGCAGCAAGGTGTCGAAAAAGCAGGGTTGAGCCGACGGTCATCGGCTGGATGCCAGCCGCTGCCGTGTACTTCCGGGATCCAGACGGTCACCTGCTCGAGTACCTCGCCATGCTCGACGAGGAGCCTCGAGCCGATCTAGGCATCATTCCCTGGTCCCAGTGGACCGAGAAGCCGTGATGCGTCCGCGCTCCGGGAGCAGCCTCCCCCCACTTGTCAGTGGCGGCTAGTCCAGCGTCACCGTAGTCCAAGCGGCTCGTTCGAGCACGTCGGAGTCCGCGAAGTCCGGCCGCTGCAGGATCACCTCCTGCGCCGCTCCATCGGGGTCGAAGTAGCCCATGATCCACAGGCTCCTCATATCGCGGACCTCGCCGTCGGCCGCATCCTCCGCCTCGATCCGCCGGCGCAGTTCCCTGAACGCTTCCTCCGAAGGCGCCAGCAGGGCGAAGTGGTCGAGGCGGCCGCGGCTGAACATCG
This sequence comes from Thermoleophilaceae bacterium, assembly GCA_046462295.1. Taxonomy (GTDB): domain Bacteria; phylum Actinomycetota; class Thermoleophilia; order Solirubrobacterales; family Thermoleophilaceae; genus JACVRW01. The sequence continues at coordinate 8,909 of JBKGUS010000013.1, forward strand.
GCGACGGCGCGGGCGGACTCGGCCCTTCCAGCAGCTGAAACGGGTGCAGGACAGTTGTGGGACCCACCTTCACGAACGCGTGGCGCAGCCCGCCCTCGGTCATGTCGAGCGTGACTTCGGCGCCAAAAACGTGCACGTAGAACGCCAGCAGGCGATCCATGTCCTCAGTAAGGAAGGTCAGATGGTGTACGCCGTCGACGAGTTGCACAGCACGTGCTGTTCTAGACGATTGCGCGCCGCGGCGTCAAATAGTGACGGGTCTGCTCATCGGCGTGCGCAGACGAACGCTTGCTGAGGACACCGGGGAGGTATAGGGTCGATTCCCCGATCGAAGGGATTCGACTATGCGGCGTCTTCTCGTCCTGCTTGCTTTGAGTGCCGTCGCCGCACCGCTCGCATCTCCGGCCTCGGCCGCCAAGCCCACCCGGGAGCCGTTGCCTATCGACAACCTGGTCATCTCCGATGTCTGTTCGTTCACGGTGACGCGGACGGTCCTCGTGAACAACTCGTTCCTCACGACGTACAGCAACGGCGATGCCCGCATCACTGGGATCTTCAAGCAGCGGTTGACCAATCTCAGCACCGGCAAGTTCGTCGATCTGACGTCGCCCGGCCCGGTCCTGCTCGACTTTCACGCCGACGGCTCGCTTACGGAGATCGACTACGGCCCCCAGTTCGAGCGTCCCCCCGGGCAGCTGCTCCTCACCACCGGGCGGGTACGGTGGGAGT
>JBKGUS010000014.1:0-4501 GCA_046462295.1 Thermoleophilaceae bacterium
CGTCGCCCAGCGCCCGCCCGGGATCCGTCCACCCGAGATCTCCATCATGTTCGCCACCGCGCCGCCGACGAAGAACCCCTTGGCGAAGGGCTGGCGCATGTTGCGCGAGCGGTACTGGTCCCTCTGGATCTCCGAGTCCTCGACCTTGGCCTCGTAGCCCGACAGGTCGTCGCAGTTCCCGCCCGCCTTGAGCCGCTCGAAGATCGCCTCTGCGGCGAACATCCCGGCGTGCATGGCGTAGTGGACGCCCTTGAGCGTGGGCACGTTCACCATGCCGGCGCCGTCGCCGCAGATCGCCATGCCCGGCGCCCAGAGCTGCCTGGGACGCGCCCAGAACCCGCCCGACGGCAGCGTCTTCGCACCCCAGCCGACGCGCTTGCCGCCCTCGATCAGCTCCGCCACCAGCGGGTGTGACTTGAGCTGCTGGAGCGCGTCGTGCACCGAGAAGCGCGCGTCGCGGTAGTCCAGGCCGACCACGAGGCCCATCGAGATCCGGTCCTCGCCCATCGGGTAGATGAACGAGCCGCCGAACTCCCGGTACTTCGCTGCGAAGTGGAGCGGCCAGCCCATCGTGTGGATCACGCGGTCGAGCGGCTTAGGGACCTCCCAGACCTCCTTCACGCCGAGCTCCCACTGCTGCGGGTCCTCGGAGCCGAGCTCGAAGTGGCGGATCGCCGCGCCGGTCAGGTGGCCCTGGGTGCCCTCGCAGAGAACGGTGGCCTTGGCGATCAGGTCCGAGCCGGGCTCGAAGTTGGACAGCTCCTCGCCGTCCCGGCCGCGTCCCTTGTCGCCCGAGCGCACGCCCACCACCCGGCCGTCCTCCACGAGCAGCGTGGCGGCGGCCGTTTCGCCGAGGATGTACACGCCGCCCTCCTCCGCCTTCTCGCCGAGCCAGCGGCCCAGCTGGGCGATGGAGATGACATGGTTGCCGTGGTTCCGGAAGGGCGGCGGCGTGGGCTTGAGCGGGATCGCCCGCTTGCCGTTCGGCAGCAGGTAGACCGCGTCCTTGTCGACCGCGCCGAACGTCGGCCAGTCCTCCTCCGGAAGGTCGGGGAAGAGCTTGCGCATCGCCGACGGGTTCATCATCGCCCCCGACAGCAGGTGCGACCCGGTCGTCCTGCCCTTCTCGACGAGCGCGATGGGCACCTCACCGAGGGACTCCAGCGTCGCCTCGTCCTCGGCAAGGAGCTGGGTCAGCCGGATCGCGCAGGCGAGCCCGGCGGGCCCGCCCCCGACGATCACGACGCCCACCTCGATCCGCTCGTCCTCCGGATCCGTGGGCGCCCCGACGAACTCCTTCGCGGAGTCCACCGGCGGCGGGAACTCGACGGGGGCTGTGCTCAACTCAGCCCTTCTTCTGCTTCACGGCGTCTGTGAGCTTCGGCAGGATCTTGTTGAGGTCGCCCACCACGCCCAGGTCGGAGAACTCGAAGATCGGCGCGTTTGGGTCCTTGTTGATCGCGACGATGTTCTCGGAGTTCTGCATGCCGACCTTGTGCTGGATCGCCCCCGAGATCCCGGCCGCCAGGTAGAGCTTCGGCGCGACCGTCTTCCCGGTCTGGCCGATCTGGGCCGCGTACGGGTACCAGCCGGCGTCCACGACCGCGCGGGTGGCGGCCACCGCGCCGCCGAGCGCCTCGGCCAGCGCCTCGGCGAGCTCGAAGCCCTCGGCCTTGCCGAGCCCGCGGCCCCCGGCCACGAGGATCTCGGCGTCCTCGATGTTCACGTCGGCGCCGCGCTGCTCGCCACGCTGGACCATCACGGCCTTGGTCGAATGCTCCTCGAGCTGGACGTCGACGTCGACCACCTCGGCGGCGCCCTCGCCGCTCTCGGCGGCGTCGAACGCGTTGAGGCGCCCGATGATGATGCCGGGCTCGCCGACGTAGCCGACGTCGACGACCGCGGAGTCCTGGAGGATCGGACGCTCGGCCACGAGCTTGCCGTCCTGCGCCTTCACCGCGGTGACCTCCATGGTCACGCCGGCGCCCAGGCGCGCGGTCAGGCCGGCGCCGATCTCGAAGCCGAGCAGGCCGCCGCCGAAGAGCGCGTACTTGAAGCCGTTCTCCTGGATGACCTTGGTCATCACGTCGACGACTGGCTGCGCGAGGCCCTCCGGCGCACTGGCACGGAACACCCTGGTGGCGCCGTACTTGCCCAGAGAGGCGCAGAGGTCGTCGGTCAGGTCGTCGCCGTCGCCGACCACGACGGCGGCGCAGTCGCCGCCCAGCTCCTTCGCCAGCTTCGCGCCCTCGGAGACGGCGCCCAGCGAGTTCTTGTTGAACTCGCCCTCGTAGTGGAGTGCGTAGACGAGGATGCTCACTTACGCGGCGCTCCTTTCGGTTACCCGGCCGCTCATGCCAGCAGCTTCCTTTCCTCGAGCCAGCTGACGATCTTCTCGACCGTCTCGTTCGTGTCCTCGTCCTCGATGATCTCGCCGGCCTCCTTCTGCGGCGGCGGGTTCACGGCGAGGACCGACGTCCGGGAGCCCTGCTCGCCGACGCGATCCGGCTCGATGCCGACGTCGCCCGCGGACTTGGTGTCGAGCTGCTTCTTCTTGGCGCCCATGATCGCCTTGAGCGACGGGTAGCGCGGCTCGTTGATGGCGTCGCCGACGGAGATGACGGCGGGCAGCTCGACCTCGACGGTGTCGTAGCCGTACTCGGCTTGGCGCTCGCAGCGGAGCTTGCCGCCCTCGACGTCGATCTTGATGACCTGCGTGAGAGACGGCATCTTCAGGTGGTCGGCAACGACGGCGCCGATCGTGTAGCACTCGCCATCGTCCGACTGCTGGCCGAGCAGCACGAGGTCGGGCGACTCGGACTCGAGCACGCGGGCAAGCGCGTAGCCGGTGGCGCACACGTCGGAACCGGCGAGCGCCTCGTCGGTGAGGTGCACCGAGCGGTCGGCGCCCAGCGAGACCGCCTTGTGCAGCGCGCGGAAGGCCGACTCCGGGCCCATCGTCACGGCGACGATCTCGTCGACGTCGACGGCGCCGCCCTCGCGGACCTGCATGGCGGCCTCGATGGCGTGCGTGTCGAACGGGTTCAGGTTCTTCTCGCCCGATCGGTCGAGACGACCCGTGGCGGGGTCCATGCGCTTCTCGACCGCCGCGTCGGGCACCTCTTTCACGAGGACGCAGATCTTCACGGAAGGTGTCTCCTTTGGCTCATCCGGGGCAGGGGAGCAGACGCCCTCCCGCCGGGCCGCGGAATGATACCTACCCGATTGACTGACGAGTCAATCGCCCCGCGCGCCCGGGTGGCGCGCGGGGCGTGCGATCTGGTTCTAGGCCGGTTCCGGCACTGCTTCGGGCTCGATGTGCGGCCGCTCGACCTCGATCGGCTCATCGCCGCGCTCGATGTCGCGCTCGCGAACCAGCCACAGGGCCGCCAGGGCGCCGGCGATCGACAGGATCCCGCCGAGCATCACGATGTCGTTCAGGCCGGCGAGGAAGCCCTCGTTCGCCGCCCGCTCGACCTGGTCGCGGGCCCCGGGGGGCACGGCCGCCAGGGCCTGGTCGAGGTTGCCCGACGACACGGCCTCCACGAGCTGGCGGGGCCGTTCTCCGGTCGCGGCCGGCGTGCCGGCGGCCACCTCCTCGACCTTCGCCGCCCCGCGCCCGAGGAAGATCGCGCCCCAGGCCGCAATGCCGACCGCAATGCCGACCTGCCGGAAGGTGTCGTTGATGCCGGCGGCCATGCCGCTCTGCTCCTTCGGCACCACGGACACGGCCACGTCGGCGATCACCGGGTTGATCAGGCCCACCCCGGCGCCTCCGAGCAGGAAGCCGCCGAGCAGGGCGGTCCACTCGTCCGTCGGGTCGAGCCCGCCCATCAGCAGGAGCCCGATGCCGGTGATTCCGAGGCCGGCGGCCAGCAGGAAACGAGCCTGCACCTTCGAGATCAGCGCTCCCGTCGCCGCCGCGACGAAGAAGTTCACGATCGTGAAGGGCAGGTAGCGCAGCCCGGCCTCGAGCGGGTCGTGGCCGAGGTAGCCCTGCAGGTAGAACGTGAGGTAGAGGAACAGCGCGAACATCGACGCGGACACCGCGAGCGCCGCGAGCTGCACGCCGGTGAAGGCGGGCTTGCGGAACAGGTGGAGCGGCAGCATCGGCTGCTTGACCCGCGTCTCGATCGCGATGAACAGGGCCAGCAGCGCACCGGCGCCGGCGAGCAGGCCGACGATCATCGTCGAGCCCCAGCCCTCCTCGTTGCCGCGCAGCAGCCCCAGCACGAGCAGGAACAGCGAGCTCGAGAAGGTCACGAGTCCCGCCCAATCGATGCGCGAGGCGTTCGGGTCACGCGACTCTGCGAGCTTGGCGTAAGTCATCGCGACCGCCGCGATGCCGACCGGCACGTTTAGGAAGAAGATCGACTCCCAGCCGATGCCGTCCACGAGGGCCCCGCCGACCACGGGGCCGAACGCCACCGACACGCCGATCGTCGCGCCGTAGACGCCCATCGCCATGCCGCGCTCGCGGCCGGGCTTGAACTCCTGGGCG
>JBKGUS010000015.1:0-5907 GCA_046462295.1 Thermoleophilaceae bacterium
CGAGGAGCTGAAGCACAGGGGCGTCGGCACCAGCGTCTACTATCCGCGGTCGTTGCCGGACACGGCGTACTATCGCGCAACATACGGCTTCCCCGAGCGTTCTTGCCCCGAGGCCACGCGGATCAGCACGCGGTCGATCGCATTTCCGGTCGGCCCCCACCTTCAGGAAGGCGATATCGATTTCATGATCTCCAGCGTTCACGACGTCATGGCCAAAGTTCGGTGATGGAAGACATCACCGGCAAGCGGATCGCGCTGGTTGGAGGCGCCGGGTTCATCGGGCATCACCTTGCACTGCGGCTGGCCGAGGAGGGCGCCGACGTCCACGTCATCGACGGCCTCACCGTCAACAACCTCGTGCAGTACACCGCGATGCCGCCCGGCAGCGAGAACCGTGCGCTGTACCTGGCCATCCTGAACCAGCGCTTCGAGAAGCTGCGGGACGCCGGGATCCCGCTCCACGTCGAGGACGCGCGCGACTACCACCGTCTGTCGCACGTGCTCAGCGAGACCCGGCCGCAGGTCGTTGTGCATCTGGCCGCGATCGCGCATGCGGGCCACTCGAACAAGGATCCGATGTCGACCTTCGGCCACTCGCTGCGGACGCTCGAGAACTCGCTCGACTGGGCGCGCGACTACGCCGAGCACTTCGTCTACTTCTCCTCGTCGATGGTCTACGGGAACTTCCAGAAGCCGGCAGTCACCGAAGAGGAGCCGTGTGACCCGGTGGGCATCTACGGCGCGCTGAAGTTCGCGGGCGAGAAGATCGTGATCGCGTACAAACAGGTCTTCGATCTCGACTACACGATCGTGCGGCCTTCCGCGCTCTACGGCCCGGGCTGCGTGAGCCGCCGGGTCAGCCAGATCTTCATCGAGAGTGCTCTCGTAGGGTCCAAGCTGCGCGTGGACGGCGACGGCGACGAGCGGCTCGACTTCTCGTACGTCGCCGACGTGGTGGATGGCGTCGTTCGCGTGATCGCCAACCCGGCGTCGCGCAACGAGATCTTCAACATCACGGCGGGGCGCTCGCGCTCGCTCGCGGATCTGATCGCGCTCGTTCAAGACCACTTCCCCGAGGTGGAGGTCGAGTTCGTGGAACGCGATGCCCTGCGTCCCTATCGCGGGACGCTCAGCATCGACAAGGCGCACCGGCTGATCGCCTACGAGCCGAGCACGACGCTGGAGGACGGCCTCGACCGCTACGTGGCCTGGTATCGCGACCTGACCGCGGACGGCGTCCTGTCGACCACGTAGTCCGTCGTGCCGATCGCCGAGGACGGCTGGCTCTCCAGGCGCATCGGCTATCCGGTGTTCACGCTCGACGCCGACGCTTCGGTTGACGCGCTGGAGCGGCACTCAGGGTCGCAGCCACGAGCGATGTACCAGGCCAAGCTGCCGACCGCGTGCGTGGAGCGTGTGCGGTCGCTGTGTCGGGCCGGTATGTATCCGGTGGAGGTGAACGTCACGCTTGAAGCCGACCCGGGCGTGGTCGCTCCCGCGCCCGAGGGGATCGAGGTAGGCCGTGCGAGGCCGGAGCAGGCGCAGGAGCTGCTCGGCGTCGCCGAAGCGAGCTTCCGCTACACGCGCTTCCATCTCGACCCCGCCATCCCTCGGCACGCGGCGGACCGGATCAAGCGCGACTGGATCGACAGCTACCTTCGAGGCCTGCGCGGCGTGGAACTCCTGGTGGCCCTCGTGGAAGGGCGCGTGGCAGGCTTCCTCGCGGTGCTCGAGGACCGCGACGCGGATCCGCCCGCGCGGGTGATCGACCTCGTGGCGGTCGCCGAGCGGATGCGGGGCCGAGGTGCCGCGCGAGCGCTGACCGCACGGATCGCCGCCGACGCGGAGCGGGAGTCGGAGGTCGTCCGGGTCGGTACCCAGGCCGCGAACGTGCCCGCAACCCGCCTCTACGAGCAGCTCGGGTTTCGCGTAGCGCGCACCGCGTACAGCCTCCACATGCACGTCGGAACCCCGCGGTGACCGTGCGGATCGGCGGGTTCGAGCTCAGCGGAGGGCCGCTCGTGGTCGCGGAGCTTGGCAACAATCACGAGGGTGACCCCGCGGTGGCGCGCGAAATGGTTCGCGCGGCGGCGGACTCCGGCGCGCACGCGGTCAAGCTGCAGACCTTCCACGTTCGCGATTTCGTCCGGCCGCAGGACGCGCTGCGCTTCCGGCAGCTCGAACGCTTCGAGCTCCAGCCCGATGTGGTGGAGTCCCTCGCCGAACTTGCGCACGACCTGGGATTGCTCTTCATCAGCACGCCGCTCGACCTCGGCAGCGTGGAGCTGCTCGAACCGCTCGTCGACGCCTTCAAGGTGGCCTCGGGCGACAACGACTTCCTGCCGCTGCTCGACCGCGTTGCGGACAGTGACCGGTCGTTGATCGTCTCCACCGGGCTGCTCGACCTCGATGGCGTCCGCCAGGTGCACGAGCGGATCGAGAGTCGCCGCGCCCATCGCGGGGCGGACGCCGGCCTTGCGTTCCTGCATGCCGTGACGGCATACCCCTCTCCGCCGGAGCAGGTGAACCTCGCGGCCATTCCCGTGCTCGCCCGAGAACTGGGCTGCCCGGTCGGCTACTCGGATCACACCCTGGGGATAGAGGCATGCGTGATCGCGGCGGCACTCGGCGCGACCATCCTCGAGAAGCACCTCACCCTCTCGCACGCCTTCTCCGACTTCCGCGACCACAAGCTGTCCGCCGAGCCGGACGAGATGCGCGAGCTGGTGACCGCGGTAGCTCGCGCTCGGGTGCTGACCGGACGCCCGGCCAAGGAGATTCAGCCCGCGGAGGCGGAGTTACTCCCGGCGGTGCGGCGATCGATCGTCGCGGCGCGCGATCTGCCCACCGGCACTGTGCTCTCCGCGGAAGACCTGACCTGGATGCGTCCCCGCGACGGCCTCCGCCCCGGGGAGGAGGCCGCGCTGCTCGGCCGGCGCCTTGGGCGGCCGCTGGCGAAGGGGGACGCGATCCTGGCGGAGCACCTGGCGTGACCGCCAGAGCGGGAGCCGCCTGTCCGATCTGCGGCACCGAGCGCCCGCGGACGGCGTTCCGCTACGACAGCCCGCCGCAGGGCGAGACCGCCTTTCCGCTGCGGGAGGGGGAGCGCTACGAGCGCGAGTACCGGCAGTGCGCGACCTGCGGTCATTTCGTAGCCGTGCACAACCTCGACGTCGAGCGGCTGTACGAGGGCGAGTACATGGACTCGACCTACGCGGGGGGACGTCTGCGCGAGACGTACGAGCGGATCATGAGCCTCCCCGCCGAGCGCTCGGACAACCTCCAGCGGGTGGCCCGGATCGAGCGCTTCTGGTCGGGGCGGCGTGGCGGGGGCCGCGGGACCCTGCTCGATGTCGGAAGCGGCTTAGGCGTGTTTCCCGCGCGGATGAAGGAGGCCGGCTGGGCCTGTACAGCCCTCGACCCGGACTCGCGCAGTGTCCGGCATGCCGCTGACGTGGTGGAAGTTGAGGCCGTCCAGGGCGACTTCACCACGGCCGAGGGGCTGGGCCGCTTCGACCTCGTGACCTTCAACAAGGTGCTCGAGCATGTCGTCGACCCGGTGAGCATGCTGGGACGGGCGCGCGCCTTCCTGGCCGAGGAGGGCGTGGCGTATGTGGAGGTGCCCGACGGTGAGGCTGCCGCAAGGGAGGGCCCGGGGCGAGAGGAGTTCTTCGTGGAGCACTTCCACGTCTTCAGCGCCGGCTCGCTGGCGCTGCTCGTCGCCCGCGCGGGCTTCTCGGCGATCCGGTTGGAGCGGATCCGCGAGCCCAGCACGAAGTACACCCTCGTCGCCTTCTTGAACTGAGCCTGCATGGGTCCCGCCGCTCGTCGACAAGCGCTTTCGGTGTGGTCTACCTCCCCCGGCGCGAGCGCCGTAGTGGGGCGCGACCTGGTTCTTGAGGTCCCGCTGGCACACGGAACCGTGCTCGCCCGGGGCGCCGCGCTCGACGACTACCTGGACGAGTCAGCCCGGGCGCTGGTCGACCTGCGGGCGCGCGAACGCTATGAGCGGTGGCGCCGGCAGCGCGCGCCGGCGCTCATCGTCGACTCCCTCGACGTGGCGTCGACCTGCGAGCTGGAGCTGGTTGCGCAGTGCTTCCTTCCCGCGGCTCGCGTTGAGATAGGACTTCCGCGCGCGATCGAGGCGGCCGGTGCCGCTGCAGTGACGCTGCGATCGGTCCCGCCGGGAATGGCCAGCGCGCTGAGAGCCGTGGCCGCGCGCGAGGGTGTGTCGGTGCAGGAGACAAGCGACGACCCAGCTGGCCTCACACTGCGCTGGCGCGGCTCGCGGCTGCCTGTCCGGGCGGCAGCCGCGCTGGGCTTTCCGAGGCGTGTCCGCGGTCGGGTCGTGTGCGTGCCCTATTGGAACTTGACGCCAGTAGTCGATCGCCTCGTCGATGGCGACGCGCGTTCCCGTCCAGTCGCCTCCGGCATCGTGCTTCCTGGACTGCGCTTTCGATCGACCCTCCGAGCGGCGCTGCACGGTGGTTGGCTCGGCTACGCCGGCGCGCGGTCACGCCGCTTGGCACGTGCCAAGGTCGCGGGGGCGTTGGACACAATGGCCGGCGCGGTGGAGGGTGACAGCCTCGACACCGCGCTCGACATGTGGGCGCTCTCGGTCCTGCGCGAGCGCGCGCCGTCCACGCTCGTCACCGCCCGGCAGGCCCGCCCCGCCTTCGCCGGCGGATCCGTTCGCGCGCTGGTGGTCCCGTTCGACACCCCCCCGGAAATGGCGGGCTTGGTAGCCGAGGCGCGGCGCGCGCGCATTCCCTCCTTGCTGGTGCAGCACGGCTTCGACGCCGAGCTGGGAGTTCCGGACAAGATCCACGTCGACGTCGCCGCGCTCTGGTCACAGCGCGACCGTGACCTCATGCCGGCCGGATCCGGTGTCCGCAGCGTCGTCACCGGAAACCCGGGCGCCGAGCACCTGGCGGAGCCGGTTGGCCGTCCAGGCTGGCGTGGCCGCACCCTTCTGCTCGTCGACTACCACTCGCGACTGTCGGCCCGCGTCACCGATCGGGTGAGCCAGCTGCACGTTGCGACGGCGCTCGAGGCCCTCGCCAAGGCGCGCCCGGACACCACTGTCGTGATCCGCCCCCACCCCGCGAGCGAGGGCTCGGAGGCCTACGTTCCCTGGCCGGATACGCTCGCGGTCGAGGTCGACACCACCACGCCGATCGAAGAGCTGTTCGGCGAGGTGGATGCCTGCGTAGGCGCGATGTCGACCGCGACCCTGCAGGCCGCCGGGCGCGGTATACCGGTCGTCTACCTGGATGTGGTGGGCATCGATCGGCCGTGGCCCTTCGACGGAACGGCAGTGCCGGTGGCGCGAGACGCGGAAGAGCTGGCCGATGCGCTCGGCGCGGCTCTCGCCCGGCCCGAGATAGCCGGGCAGGCCGAGCTGCTGGAAGCACTGGGCGCCCGAAGGGGGGCGACCGTCGCCGTGTGCGATCTCATCGCCGAGCTGGCCGGGGGCGGCGGTCGCCCGACCTGAGTACCCTCGCTCGCTCAGTGGTCACCAACCTGGCCGACAAGCGCTTCTGGGAGAACGAGTTCTACTGGGCCGACGCCCAGGTGCCGTGCCGGCCGGACCCCACCTTCTCGTTCGATCGTGGAGTCGCGCGGGAGCTCGCGGAGCACGCGGCGGTGGAGCCCGGCGCGCGGGTGATCGAGATCGGCTGCGCGCCCGCCAAGTGGGTGCTGTTCTACGCCGAGCGGTTCGATGCCCGCGTGTCCGGCATCGAGTACAGCGCGAAGGGCGCTGCGCTGTCCCGCGCGAATCTCGAGGCGGCGGGGGTCGACGGGACGATCCACGAGGCGGACTTCTTCGAGATCGAGCCGCGGCCGCATGAACTCGTGCTTTCGCTCGGATTCATCGAGCACTTCGACGACCTCGAGGCGGCTTTC
>JBKGUS010000016.1:0-4924 GCA_046462295.1 Thermoleophilaceae bacterium
TCGCGTCACGGTCTGGAGCTCGGCCTGGGCCCGCCGGACAGCCCTGCGCCAGGTGTAGATGCCGGACGGGTACTCCTCGGCCAGCACGAGCACGCGCTGCCCTGCGGCGAGCGGGATGTTGCGCGCGGCGATCGCGAAGCCGTAGCTGGTCGCGGGGACAAGCGCCACGCCTTCCGGATCGGCGTGGATGATGCGGGCGAACAGGCGGCGCAATCGCTCGACGTCCGTGAACCAGTCCTCGGCGCCGATCGTCCACGGCTGCGCGCGACGCTCGAGCGCCGCGACGCCGGCGGCTCCCACGGCACGCAGCTGCGGAGCGAGGTTCGCGGTGTTGAAGTAGGCGACGTCCTCCGGCACGTTGAACGCCGCCCGCTGCTCGCCGAACCGCGTGGCGCTTGTCTCCCGTACTGCACCCACCGCCGCCAGAATGCCGTATGCTCTCGATCAGCACAACTACTTGTTGTAATCCAGAAATTCATGTCAGCTAATCGACTTGGCCTAGAGCTGCGGCACTTCCACGCGCTCGACGCCGTTGCGCGTCACCTCTCGTTCAACGCGGCGGCTGACGAGCTCGGCTACACCCAGTCGGCAGTCAGCCAGCAGATCGTCGCCCTCGAGCAGCTGGTCGGCGTGCGCCTGTTCGAGCGCAGCAGCGGACCTCGGCCGGTTCGCCTCACCGAACCGGGACGGGTCCTGCTCGGGCACGCTCAGGCCGTGCTCGCGCGCGTCGACGCCGCGTCCGCCGACATCGACGCGCTCGTGCAGGGGATCGTCGGCGAAATCCGGATCGGCACCTACCAGAGCGTGGCCATCCGGCTCCTGCCCGCGGTGCTCGCCCGCTTCAAGCGAAGGTGGCCGCGCGTCGATGTGCGGCTCTTCGAATCGGGCTCGCACGACGACATCGACGACCTGCTGGAACGAGGCGCGCTCGACGTCGGCTTCACGATCCCCCCGGTGCCCCGCTCCGACGTCTTCGACTACCAGGAGCTCTTGCGCGATCCCTATCTGCTCGTGGTTGGCTCAGAGCATCCGCTCTCAAGCGCCACCAGGATCGAGCTCGCCACCCTCGCCAAGATCGACCTGGTCGGATACCGCGTCTGTCGCGCCCACGCGCAGGTGGAGCAGTTTCTGCGCAGCCGCGGGATCGAGCCGCGGTACGCGATGCGAGCCGAGGACAACCAGCTGCTCCAGGGGCTCGCGGCGAACGGGGTGGGCGCCGCGATCATGCCGCTCCTCGCGATCGACCTCCAGCGTGATGACACCGTGGCCCTCGACCTCCACGGCCAGCTGCCGCCGCGCCGGATCGGTCTCCTGTGGCACCGCGAGCGGCACCAGAGCGCCCCGACGCGAAGCTTCATCGAGATCGCCCGGCAGGTAGGAGCCGAGCTCAGCGAGGAGGTCGGCGAGCGGCGATCCCGTAGCGCATCACGGGCCGCCGCTCGCTAGCGCCACAGCATCACGCCCGGCATCGCGGGGATCATCGCCGCATGCTGGATCCGGGGACCCGCCCCGGTAAGTCAGGGCACAGAGTGGCCCAGGCTTCGGCCTAGCTCTGGGGCCTCTCGGTGGGTCGTCGCCTCGCCAGCGCGCGACGGGCGCGACTGAATCGCGCCGCGGCGCTGTGACGGTTGAGGCGCGCCGCCGCCTCCAGCGGGCGGTCGCCGAGGAGAACCCGTAGGGCCAGGCGGAGCGTGCTGGCGTCTGCCTTGGGAGGGGAGCCGGTGTCGAACGGGGGTTGCGGGTCGTATTCGATGGCCAGCTGGAGCGATTCCGCCAGCTTTCGCCCGTGGACGCGCTCGGTGAGCGCCAGGGCCATGTCGATGCCGGCCGATACGCCCGCCCCGCTGATGTGGTTGCCCTGCCACACGACGCGCTCGCCGACCACTTCCACGCCCATCGCGCGCAGGTTGTCGCGAAAGGCCCAGTGGGTCGTCGTCTTCTTGCCCTCGAGGAGGCCGGCGGCGGCATAGAGGCCGGCTCCCGTGCAAACCGACGCCGTCCATTCACAGCCCGGCGCCGCGGCCTGCAGCCACTCGATCAGGACATGGTCGTCCAGGACGGGCACCGGGTTGCCGCTGCCAGGGACGACGATGAGATCCGGGTCGGGCAGGCTCTCCGGCGTATCGGTCGGGATGACCGTCAGGCCGCAGTCACAGCGCACGGGCTCGAGCGAGCGCGCAAGGAAGTGGACCTCCGCGTCGGGCCAACGACTGATCACCTCATAGGGGCCGACCAGGTCAAGTGCGGTGAAGTCGGGATATAGGACGTAGGCGATCTTCACGCCGTCACGTCGAAGCTGAACATCATGCCGCTCTCGTGGTGTTCGGCGATGTGGCAGTGCGCCATCCAGCGCCCGACATTTGTCACGTCGAGCAGGATGTCGACCGTCTCGCCCGCCCGCACCAGCACGGTGTCCTTCCAGACCAGGTTGGGTTCAATGACTCCGTCCCGGCTCAGGACGAGGAATCGGCCGGCGCCGTGGACGTGGAACGGGTGGTGCATCGGGTGGTCGCCGGCCATCTCGTTCAGCAGCCGGATCTTGATCCGGTCGCCGACACGGAAGCGCCAGTCGATCGCCGTATTCTCCGCGCCCGTCTCGCGGTCGATGATCTTCCAGCGCATGTTGGCCGGGGTCGTCATGCGGTTGACCTCGACCATGTCGTCCTCCCACTCGATGCCGTCCGCCGTCGCGTGGGCGTGACCGTGGCCCTCGTGGGCGTGGGCGTGGCCCTCGTGGGCGTGGGCGTGGCCCTCGTGGTGTCCGCCGCCCGCCTCGGCGACAAGCTCCGCCGGCAGCAGCTTCATCCCGCACTCCGGGCAGTGGCCCGGTGCTTCGCTGACAATCTCCGGGTGCATCGGGCACGCGTAGACGGCCGGCCCGTCCCCTGCCGGCGCGTCCATGTCCATCTCGGCGAGGAAGGCCAGCGTCTTGTCGGGTTCGGCTTCCAGATACGGGGCGATCCGTTCCCGTTCGGCGGCCAGGTCGGCGTTGGTGCGCAGGACCTCGAACTGCTCGTCGAGCGACGGCTCGGCGCGCTGCTCCGCTACGTGGATCCCTGCTAGCGGATAGACCCGCTCCGGAGTGTGGTGCTCCAGCACGAGTTCGCCCGGGTGGTCGAAGAGGACGTCGATGACGACCCGCTCGGAGGGAGCGAGGACGACGTCGTCCACGAACTCCTCGTGCTCGACGTGGCCGCTGTCGCCACCGACCAGCTTCATGCGCGCGCCCGGCAAGGCGACCTTGAAGACGCGTGTGTTGGCGGTGTTGGTCAGGTAGAAACGCACGACCTCCCCGAGCTTCGTGTCCAGGGAGAGATCGGTCTGGCCGCCCGTCAGCAGCACGTCGCCGAAGCGGCCCATTGCCGCGTAGTTCGTCTCGCCCCGGCTGAACGGGGCCACCCTGCCGTCCTCCAGCAGAATGTCGTCGAGCGTCAACGGGAGCTCGCGGTGGGCCGGGGGCCAGTAGTCGGGGTCTGCCGGCTCGACCAGAACGTTGGCGTACAGCCCCATCTCCTGGCCGTAGTCCTCGCGGATGTGCGGGTGGTACCAATAGACGCCGGGGTCGGGGAACTTGACCCGGGCCGCGTAGCGCTCGCCGACCTGGATCGGGGTCTGCGTCTCGTGGGTACCGTCGTAGCGGTTCTCGAGCCGAAGCCCGTGCCAGTGGACGGTGCCCTCCATGTCGCCCTGGTTCTCGATGTCGACGATCAGCTCCGACCCTTCCCGGACCTTGAGGGTCGGGCCGGGGATGGAGCCGTTGTAGGCCAGCATGCGGACGGTGGTGTCCCCCAGGCGCTTGGCGACGGGGGCGATTCGCAGGTCGAACCGGTCGCCATCGGAGAGCTCGACCAGCTCCGGCGGCTGGGCCTCGGGCAGCCCCTCGATGTCTGTCGGGAAATGGCCTCGTGTTGTGCTCATGTCGTTCTCCTATGCGGCGCGCTCGGCCGCCAATGGGTCGGCTTGCGCCGGCCTGAATGTGCTGATCTGTTGCGCGATGTACTCGGCATCGTCCTTGACCCAGCCGAGGAGTGCCGATCCCCTGGTGTGCTGCCAGGACAGCCCGAGGAAGTACAGCCCGGATGAGTCCGTCACGCCGCGCCGGTGCACGAGGCGTCCGGCGTCGTCGAACACGGGGACGTCGACCCACGCGTGGTCGACGCGGAAGCCCGTCGCCCAGATCACGGCGCCCACATCGAGCTTCGTGCCGTCGCTGAAGCCGACGGTCGCGCCGGCGGTTTCGACGGCTCGGCCATGGAGTTGCACGCCGTGGCCCCGCCGTATCCCCCGCGGGGTGGAGCCGATCAGCGTGTCTCGGCCCTCCATCCGGTGGCCGATCCGCGACGCCGTCGTCTTGCGGATCAGTCCGGTCGCGTCGAGATACCAGAACAGGTCGCGGCCCAGGATGCGCTGCGGCAGCGGCAGCTGGCGCGATCCAATCGACAGATGGACCTCGCGCGAGCCCGACAGCTCCTCGGCGATCTGGAAGCCGGTGTTCCCACCCCCCACCACGAGCACCGCCCCGTTCGGGATGGCGTCCGGCGACCGGTACCCGGTGCTGTGCAGCTGCACCACCTCGGGGTCGAGATGCTCGGCGATCGCCGGCACGAACGGCACCTGGAAGGGCCCCGTGGCAACCACGACCTGATCGGCCTCGTAGCTGCGGTCGTCGAGCTCCACCGAGTACGACGCGCCCGTCCTTCGGATCGCGCGGACGGGGCTGTTGAGTTGGACGGGCAGGTCGAAATGGCTGGCGTAGCCGGTCAGGTATTCCACGACCTCGTCGCGGCCCGGATAACGGTCCGGGTCGCCCGGGAAGGCGAGCCCGGGAAGACCGTTGTACCGGGCTGAGGTGAACAGCCTGAGCGAGTCCCAGCGCTCGCGCCACGCTGCGGCCGGCTTGGTGGCCGCTTCCAGGATCGTGAAG
>JBKGUS010000017.1:0-2941 GCA_046462295.1 Thermoleophilaceae bacterium
GGACTGTGTTCTCGGGGCTGACAAATCCAACCGCGATCCGCTTCGCCTCAGACGGACGTGTCTTCGTGGCGGAGAAGAGCGGTCTGATCAAGCTCTTCGAGTCGCTCTCGGACCCGCAACCGGACGTGTTCGCCGACCTGCGGACGCAGGTGCACAACTTCTGGGACCGTGGCCTGTTGGGGCTGGCGCTGCACCCGGACTTCCCGAACGCGCCGTACGTGTACGCGCTCTACACCTACGACGCCGCGATCGGTGGCACGGCGCCGCGCTGGGGCACGCCGGGTGCGACGTCGGATAGATGCCCGACGCCGCCCGGGGCGACGGGCGACGGGTGCGTCGTGAGCGGGCGCTTGTCGCGCCTCACCGCATCGGGCAACTCGATGGTCGGACCGGAGCAGGTGCTGATCGAGGATTGGTGCCAGCAGTACCCGAGCCATTCGATCGGTTCGCTTGACTTCGGGGCGGACGGAGCGCTTTATGTGTCCGGCGGCGACGGGGCGAGCTTCAACTTCACCGATTACGGGCAGGACGGCAGCCCACTCAACCCGTGCGGCGACCCGCCCGGAGGCGTCGGGGCGGCGCTGACCCCGCCGAGCGCCGAGGGCGGCGCGCTCCGCAGCCAGGATCTGCGCACGCCGGCCGACCCCACCAGCCTGGATGGGGCGCTGCTGCGCGTGGATCCGGCGACCGGCGCCGCTCTTCCCGACAACCCGAACGCCGCCAGCAGCGACCCCAACGCGCGGCGGATCGTCGCGTACGGAATGCGCAACCCGTTCAGGTTCGGCGTGCGCCCCGGGACGAGCGAGGTCTGGATCGGTGACGTGGGCTGGAACACAGGGGAAGAGATCGAGCGGCTGCAGAACCCGACCGCCGCGGTGACCAACTTCGGCTGGCCCTGCTACGAGGGCTCAGGCCGGCAGAGCGGCTACGACTCGGCCAACCTGTCGATCTGCGAGAACCTCTACGCCGCGGGCACAGCCGCGGTGCAGGCCCCGCTGTTCGCGTGGAACCACGGCTCGCAGGTCATCCCCGGCGAAGGCTGTCCGGCCGGCAGCTCGTCCGCGGCCGGCATCGCCTTCGAGCCCGCGGACGGCAGCTACCCGAGCGAGTACCGCGGTGCGCTCTTCTTCGCCGACTACTCGCGCGATTGCATCTGGGCGATGCTGCCGGGCTCGGACGGCGTTCCCGACCCGGCCCGGCTCCGCACCTTCGCGGCCGGCGCCGCGAACCCCGTGCAGCTCCAGATCGGGCCCGGCGGCGACCTGTTCTACGCCGACTTCGACGGCGGCACGATCCGCCAGGTCAGCTTCACGCCGGCGAACCAGCCGCCGACCGCGATCGCCACCGCCACGCCCACGACCGGCTCCGCCCCGCTGACCGTCCAGTTCGACGGCTCCGGCTCCAGCGACCCGGACACGGGCGCCACTCTGAGCTACGCCTGGGACCTCGACGGCGACGGCCAGTACGACGACTCGATCGCGGTCGCCCCGAGGCACACCTACACCACCCAAGGCGTCTACACCGCAAGCCTGCGCGTGACCGACAGTCATGCCGCGGCGAGCACCGCCGCCGTCACAATCAGCGTGGGCAACACGGCCCCCACGGCAACGATCGGCTCACCGGTTTCCGGCACGACCTGGAAGGTCGATGACCTCATCGAGTTCGCCGGAGGCGCGACTGATGCACAGGACGGCCCGCTGCCGGCCTCGGCGCTGTCCTGGAGCCTGATCCTCCACCACTGCCCCTCGAACTGCCACACCCACCCCTTGCAGTCCTTCGCAGGCGTCGCCGGCGGCTCGTTCAACGCGCCCGACCACGACTACCCCTCCCACCTCGAGCTGCGACTCACGGCGACGGACTCCGGCGGGCTGACCGACACTCGATCCGTCCGACTGGACCCCAGAACGGTCAGCCTGACGCTCAACTCCAGCCCGGGCGGATTCGCGCTGGTACTGAACGGGACGCAGGCCGCGACGCCCTTCACCAGAACCGTCATCCAGGGATCACGGAACTCGCTCTCCGCCCCCCCGTCGGAGACGACCTGGCAGTTCAAGGCGTGGTCCGACGGCGGCGCGCAGACGCACGACGTAATCGCCAACAGCTCCACTATCCACACCGCCACCTACGAGCAGCTGTCGTCTGCTGCCGTGCAAGAGGGCGACCGCGACTCCACTCTGCTGCTGCCTGCTCCGCCGCTCCTGCCGCCCGACAGCGACGCCGACGGCGTGCCGGATAACAGCGACGTCTGCCCGTACGAGTACGCCCCCGGCAGGAAGGGCTGCCCGGCGCCTCCGCCACTGCGGCGCCTGAGGTTCTACGCCTACGTGACCGGGGTGATCGACGGCGACACGATCAAGGTGCGGCGCGGCTTCCGGCGCTACACGGTCCGGCTCATTGGGATTGACACGCCGGAGACGAGGAAGTCCGGCACGCCGGTCGAGTGCGGCGGCAAGGAGGCCACGTCGCGGATGTTCCGCCTTGGCTTCACGCGCCCGCGTGACAGGAACCGGGACGGACTGTACGACCGCAAGGGCGGGAAGGGGCGCCGGGTGAAGGTGACGACCGATCCTACGCAAGACCGGCGCGACCGGTACGGGCGGCTGCTCGCGTACGCCGCCTCGGCTCGCGGCAGCCTCGCGGCGGCGCAGCTTCGCGCCGGGTGGGCGAGCGTCCACGTGTTCGGGGCTCCGTTCGAGCAGCTCGGCACCTTCCAGGCGGCGGAGGCGTCGGCGCGGGACTCGTCCCGGGGTGCGTGGCGGAAGTGCGCCGGGGACTTCCACAGACCCGCGATCGCGTGAGGCACCTGTAGCCGGTCACCACGGCAGCTGAGAGCAGCCGATCGCGATGGCCGCGGTTCTCACGCGCGCCACGCTACGTCAGTCGCGCACCCCGAAGTGCCGCCTCCAGCGGCGACGGGGCGGCCGCGTCCCTTCCTTCTTTC